>JAZPZG010000020.1:0-9573 GCA_045544575.1 Clostridia bacterium | reverse complement strand
TCATAAAGTCTTACGGTCTGTAAAGGATTCACCTGAAAGAATGATTGCGGTGATAGTTTAAAGCGTGCTTCGCCTATAGTATCTTCTAAGTATTCGTCGCCGTATATCAGCACAAATTCATCACCTAAAGCGGTATTTCCGCGCGAGGTATTAACGTTAATATAAACGGACTTTATAAACTGACACTTAGAAAGAAGCTCTCTTAGCAGCTCCTCACGCTTTGGCAAAGTCTTCCCGTTAATAACGATAACGAGCATTGCCGCGTCGGATGACAGCGATGTCCTTACCATTATTCTGCGGACAAGACCTTTGCCGGTAGTCTCGCTATATGCAGTAAGTCCGTATTTTGAGGCGATCTCCGAAAAAACAGCCCTTACGCTTTCTGCACGCTTGTCAGAGATTTTACAGCACGTACAATCAATAATATCGTGACTGTTTCTTCTGTAGAAGCCGCTTAATGCCGTTTTGCCGTCCTTTGCGGGAGCAAATTGATAAATGCTTTTATTTCTGTAATATTCTGTCATTGGAGATGCTAAAATAGCCTCCGCCTCATAGTCTTCGATACCACCTATACGCTTTATGCTTTCGTGTACATAATTTTCTTTTATTGAAAGCTGCCCGCTGTAATTAACGTGTGCAAGAACGCAGCCACCGCAATGCTTATATACTTCGCACTCGGGAGTTTTTCTGTATGGTGATTCCGTTGAAGGCTCAATCTCCAATATCTTTCCGACATAATAGCGCTCTGTCGCCTTAATTATCAAACAGTTAACTGTCTCGTCTGCAAGAGCGCCCTGACAGAAGACAATTCTCCCGTCGGGCGCATAAGCAATTCCGTCACCGTTTTCGGCAACTCGCTCAATTTTGAGCTTTATAATATCATTCTTTTTCAATTACTTAATATCCCTTCTGCAAAATGAGTCATAAGCAGTATAAAGCATACAAAAACTCAGCACCGCTATATAGCAGATTGAGAACCAAAGCGGTATCTGCCCCTTGCGGAACAGTCCGCCAAAAAGCTCCATAAGGTCAATTCCCGATTCATAAGCTGCTGAAGCAAACGAAGGAAAAACACGTGCAGAAAGCTTTAGATTGTTCGCAGGAAGCAAGTACGCCATGAGACTTCCTGTTATAGAGGAATTCATGGAAGAAAAAATAACGGGAACTATATTCGTCACTGCAAAGTACTCGATAAGAGAAACGCACGTCGATACGGCGGAGTTTCTGATTAACGCAGAAAGCATTATCGCAAACAGTGCATAAACGAATATCTTTAAAAATTCAAGCAACAAGCAAACAAGCGTATAGCTACGATAACTTATTTCCGCAGGACCCCAAGGCGCTGTATATATAACCGAGGGATTTCCGTAGCCGAACAGCAAGCACATTATCAGGAATATAAAGTATATAAGCAGAGCAAAGGCAAGACAAAGTGTAATGGTCGCAAGAAGCTTTGCAAAGAATATCTTGCTTCTCTTCACGGGCGCAATTATAAGCATTTTAATTGAACCCGTCTGTATCTCGTCGGAAATAACCGCCGCGGCAAAGAGCAATATAGACGCCGCAGCAATCGCACTTGCAATGCTGATAGCTATTGAAATAACCTCTTTTTTATTCGACGACAATTGCTCACTTGCCTGCAAGGACATTTTTTCAATTTTAAGCTCAAGCTCATCAGCAGCCGCCTTGCTGTCCTTAATTTCAGCATCGGAAAGCTTTTGTCCGTTTTCCATACGTCCTTCATACTCTCTCTGACGGTAACTGACGTATCTCCTGATTAAATTAACCTTTTCGCCGGAAGTCTCAAGTCCATCGGGATCAATCGAAAGAATCATATTATTTGCCTGAATTTCAAGCTCCTTTGACTTTTCTGACAGAGAATCATCAGCCGATATCAGCTCGTTACTGAGTTTAATATATTCTGCGTAATTCTTTTCGCGAAGAATATCGTTATAGCGACCGAAATTTTCGAAATCGGGCGTAGCAAAAGAAGACTCGATGCTGTATTCAATCTCTCCTTTAAGCTCCTCTATCTCTGCTAAAAAAGGATACCCTGAAAGCAACTCATCGGCATATTTTTTAAGGGAATCGTACGTATTCTTATTTGAAACTATGTTGAGGCATTCTTCAAGATACGTCGGACTTCGCCACTCATGAAGTTTATACTCTTGCAAAAGTAAATATCTTTGAAGGTCTGTTTCCCTGTAAGAAAGCTCGGAATAAAAGCAATCCACAACCGTAAAATACGCATTGTAAACATCTTCCTCGTCCTGAACGTTTATTTCATTTAAAAGACCTTTTAGCTTTTCTTCTTTATAAAATTTAATATCACTTTCAAGGCTTTGAATGGTCTGCTTATAGGCTTCAAGCATATCCTCGTCAGGCTCTGCTGCCGGAAGCATCATATCTTCATAACTATACAGACTGTCGAAATATTCATTTACCGATATCATAAGAACCATTATTCCCGCAAGAAGAATTGCCATTACAATGTAAAAAGGTTTCTTTACGATTTTTATAATTTCATTAACATAAAGAGGCCATATCTTACGCAATTTGATTACCTCCTCCCGTAATTTCGATGAATACGTCTTCAAGAGTATTCTCTTCTTTAATTATCTCGTAAACTGCCACGTTATTTGAAACCAGCGCAGAAACAACGTTTGGAATTACTTCTCTTTGAACCGGAACGTTAATATATCCGTCGCCTTCAGAAATACCCTCAAATTCGTTTGAAAGCGCGGTTAAAGCATCTGCGGTGCTTCCAACGTATACCTTGTACGCATTACCAATACCGTCAGCCCTCAATTCGTCAACCTTTCGTTCACAGAGTATCTTACCCTTAGATATAATCGCAACGCGGTCGCACATAAGCTGCATTTCAGCAAGCTGATGGCTGGACACAAGTACTGCAGCATTTTCCTCGTGTGCAAAACGCTTTAAAATGTCTCGAAGTTCTCTTATTCCCGCAGGATCAAGTCCGTTTGTAGGCTCATCAAGCAACAAAAGCCTTGGTTTGTGTAAAATGGCTTGTGCAAGACCTAAGCGCTGTTTCATACCAAGTGAATATTTTTTTACTTTATCCTTTTCGCGATTTTCAAGACCTACGATTTTTATGACCTCGTCTATTCGCTCAGGTGAAATATTTCCGTGGGTACGCGCGTACATTTCAAGATTAAGTCTTGCAGAGAATTGCTTGTATACGTCAGGATTTTCTACGATACCGCCAACGTTTCCCATAGCATCCTCATAATGCTTTTTGCGGTCAAGCCCGCATATCTCAATACTTCCGCCGTCATCCGAGAGGAATCCCAATATTACCTTTATTGCAGTTGTCTTTCCTGCTCCGTTAGGGCCCAAGAAGCCTAACACTTCGCCTGCATATACGTCAAGGTCAACGTTGTCAACAACCTTCTTTTTCCCAAAATACTTGTTAAGACCTCTTACTTTAAGAACGCTTTCCATCAGAAAAAACCTCCCATCTCCTCGTAGCCTGCTTCATTTCGCCAGAAGGTAATTTTCCACTCGCCTTCAATTTCTTCAAATATAAATTCAAAATTGACGCTTGCAATACCCTTGTCGTAAACGTTTGAAGTGTAATACCTGAAACCACAGGTAAGACTTATACAGCCGTCCTTCCACACAACAGAGTTTGGGTTTACGTAGACTGCATCCATTTCCTCACCGTCATAAAGCGTTATGGAGCCTGCGCCGAAATTCTCAAAAGCGCCTGCAAGTCCCTCACTGTCAGCGTCCTTAGCATAGTATTTTGAGAGTGCTCCGTCTGCCTTTTTTATAATATCTGACAAGTCTGCACCCTTTTCATACTCTGCCGCTTCTGCGAAGACAGGAAAACTGTCAACGTAAAACGAGTTAAGTACGTCCGTTATCTCAGCAAGCTGATTGCTTCTTGACGAGGATATAACCGAAACTCCGATAACCGCACAAAGAAATACAATTGCAAATACAATTGCACCGCGGTTCAATTTCTTAAAAAAACGCATATGATCGCCTCCCGATTATTTTTTAGCAGGCCTCCTGAGTTCTCTGAATCCAAAGGCAGCCACTATAACAAATCTCAAAACGTTTACGATAAGAAGTCCGTACGCTATACCCCAAAGCCCGAGAAAATATACGAAAGGTATAACTACCAACGCAAATATTATCGCATAAACAGTATTTATAATAAGCTGATATTTTTCCTCAATAAAGCGCAAAACGACAACCATTAAAGAACCGGAGATGAAATAAAACACCTGGCCGGCATTTGCTGTAAGGAACAGCGGTTTTGCAGTCTCGTACACATCAGGATACATTATTCCTACAAAAAGGTGAGACACAATAAAACCACCGAAGATAAAAACAGCACCGATACCAAGAGCTACAGCAATCACTGCACCGAAAAGCTTCGCACTGAATTTACCTTTAAATTTAGTAAGATACCCTATGATAATTCCGTTAAGAGGGGTCGTAAGCATCGCGATTATCTTTCCGATAAGCGTGGCAACATAAAATACGGTTACTGCCTCGGCACTTACCATAGCGCGGAGCAAGAGCTTATCAGAATGTAAAACAAGTGCATTTATAAGGTTTGTAAGCGACAATATTACCATTGACCTGATATTGTCACCAAAGTTTTCCGATGGTCTGAAAACATCTTTCCCGCTGAAAATACTGCCCTTTGCGGTAACGTAAACGAAGCATGCAAGTTCGCCCGCAAGAACGGCAAAAATCCACGAGTTTGACAGCGGATAGATTAAAGTTCCCGCAACATATCCTAAGGAAATAAGCAGGTAGTAGATAAAAAAGCCTTTAAAATTAACGTTAAGCCTATACTCAACGTCACCGTAATATCTCAGAATACTGAACACTGTGAGCAATGCAAAACCGATGTGATACAGGACGCCTTGTGCTCCCACTGTAAAATGTACCGTGATTGCGGCTATAACAACCGAAATCAAGGAGGCAACTGCAAGATAAATATTATAATCACCGTTGCAGTCATGTTCTTTCATCTTTGAAACCATGCGGGAATAACTCGCACCGGAGCCAAAGGTTGTTGCAAGAATAGAAATAACGGCAAGCAGAGTTTGAACGTTTCCAAAAGCCGCCTGCCCCATATTTTTCTCCAAAAACGGGTACATAAGGAGCTGGAGCACTCCGTTCATGCATACGAGACCGCCAACGCTGTAAACCAGGTCTCCCGCAAGTATCTTGGACATCTTTTTACCTAAACCCAAGAAAAAGCACTCCTTTCCTCATGAAATATAAAATCATAATCAAATCATTGTGTATACTTCTTTTTCCACTCTTGATACTCTTCGAAAGTACCCTTAAAGTCAGTACAGCCATCCTCACGAAGCTCGATAATGCGATTAGCAACGGTTTCAACAAATTGCAAATCGTGGCAAGAGAAGATCACGTTTCCCTTAAAGTTACAAAGGCCCTCGTTAACTGCCGTTATACTCTCAAGGTCAAGATGGTTGGTGGGCTGGTCCAGCAAAAGCATATTGGCACTGTACATCATCATTCGTGAAAGCATACAACGTACCTTTTCTCCTCCTGATAAAACCTTAACGGGCTTGTATACTTCATCTCCGCTAAAAAGCATTCTTCCAAGGAAACCTCTTATGTAGGTTTCAGTCTGGTCCTTTGAAAATTGACGAAGCCAATCGACAAGGTTCATCTCGTTGCCTTCGAAGAAGTCACTATTATCGGACGGAAAATAACTGCTCGTTATTGTCACGCCCCATTTTACGTTTCCTGCTGCCGGTTCTTTTTCCCCCGCAAGAATCTTAATCAGTTCTGTTTTCGCAAGGTCATTTTCGCCTATAATTGCAACCTTATCGCCACCGCTTAAAGTAAAATTAACGTTCTTAAACAGTGAAATACCGTCCACCTCACCTGCAAGGTCACTTACCTGTAAAATGTCCTTACCGGGCTCACGCTCCATTTCAAAACCTACGAACGGATAACGTCTGCTGGATGCAGGCATTTCTTCTACAGTCAAATTATCAAGCAAGCGTCTTCGGCTCGTTGCCTGTTTACTCTTGGACTTATTTGCGGAGAATCGTTGAATAAAGCTTTGAAGTTCTTTAATTTTTTCTTCACGCTTTTTGTTTTGATTCTTAATAAGCTGCTGCATAAGGCGGCTGCTCTCGTACCAAAAGTCGTAGTTACCTGTGTACATTTGGATTTTGTTGTAGTCGATATCAACTATATGTGTACACACGGTATTAAGAAAATGTCTGTCGTGGCTTACTACGATAACCGCACCCGGAAAATCCATCAAAAATTCTTCAAGCCATTCTATACACTCGATATCAAGGTCGTTGGTAGGCTCGTCGAGCAAAACAACGTCCGGCTTTCTGAAAAGTGCCTGAGCAAGAAGCACCTTTACTTTGTCACGGCCGTCAAGATTTGCCATGAGAGTATAATGCTTGTCTGCGCCTATACCCAAGCCGTTTAAAAGGGCAGCTGCATCGCTTTCTGCCTCCCAGCCGTCAAGCTCCGCAAACTTTGCCTCAAGCTCGCCTGCTCTTACACCGTCTTCCTCTGAAAAATCGGGTTTTGCATAAATGGCATCCTTTTCGGTCATTATCTCGTAAAGAGGCTTATTCCCCATTACGACGGTGGTAATAGCGTCGTACTCATCATACTTGTAGTGGTTTTGTTCCAAAACACTCATACGGCAGTTTTTTTCCATTGAAACAGAACCCTTTGTAGGTTCAAGTGTTCCTGCCAAGATCTTTAAAAAAGTAGACTTTCCGGCACCGTTTGCTCCGATAATACCGTAACAATTTCCCGGTACAAATTTTAAATTGATATCCTTAAATAAAACCTGACCTGTAAAGCTCAGTGTCAAATCATTTACAGTAAGCATTAAATATAGTTTCCTTCCGAATTTAATCTTTCCACATGGAATTGGTTTCTTGAATTGATTCTCTTACTAAAAGCTCGCCGCCCTCGTGTCCTATTATGCCGGTGGAAACGTAGGCAGAATAATGGCTTCCCTTTTCAGCTCTCTCGGTAGGAAGATATCCGTCAGCGCCGCAGGCAAGCTGAATAAGAACAGTCTGCTTTGCAAGACTTCTTGAGCGGATCTGATTTCCGTAGTCAAGGAAAAGCTCAAAGGAGTTCGTGGCAAAAGCAATATCACCCAGTCTAATGAAATGCGCCTCTATAGGATATACGTCATGGTCCTGCTGGAATTCGTATCTTTCGATAGTTCCTGCGTGTACGTACATTGCCGCCGTATCCTTAAAGCTGATCTTTCCTCCGCGATTTTCGTCAACAAAGGACTTTATTGCCTTAACAGCTCCTTCGTATTCACTCGGTGTTACTCGTCTTACGGGAAGATCTATGGTCTTGGTTTTATGAATAAATACAGGATCCGTAAAATATTCATTCACCTCTTCATACGCGGCAATAATCTCATTAGAAATACGACGACCGATACGATGTGTACCCTGGATTTCAAACATAGAGCCGTCGGAACGTCGCTCAATATAACGGTTTCTTTCGATATTGGGGTCATCTATCGGAGAGTCGGGATTTACCCATCTTATAAGATCGCGGGGACTCTGGTCTCCTGCAGCAGAACAGAGAGCCAATACAAAAATATCTTCTCCGAAATGCTTTCTTAAATAAAGTTTTACTTTGCCCCAATAATCCGAGGAAACAAAGCTTCTGTGCTCTACTACCTGCGAGGGACAAGCAACGTTTGCTATAACACCCGTAAGCTTTTTATTTTCATCAACCGTAAACACAAGCTCGATACCCGAGTCGTTTCCTGCCTCCAATGCAACGAAGTTAGGAGAATTCGTATCTCCCCACATTTTTGCACTGCCGTCATCATAGCAAACTCTTCGGCACATTCCTACAGCAGCTCTTCCAAAGCCGCAGGCATATGCGGCAGGCTTTCTTCCGTTCCAAGCTTTTTCTACTGCAATGGCAATCTTTTCTGCAAGGTACGCTCGTGCCTCAGTCGGATTCAGACTGCTCTTCTTAGGTTCAGCCAAGGGCTTATACATAAGGTCCTCAGGCATATAACGAAGCAACACGTCAAGCTCTGCACAGCCTGTTTCTGCACCTCTGTCGTAGACGTGCGAAGTATGGCTGTGAGTAGCATTGATAATTATTTTTTCAAGCGGAAGTGAAATTTTCCCTGCAAGAAGCTTTCTGACGTCACGCAAAAGCGCAATTGAAGTTGCCGCAAGGTCACATGAGCATATTACCATCTGCTCTGTCTCACTTTCTAGTGCCATAGCAGTCACGGTAACAGGTGTCTCAACGTATTCTGAAACACGCTCAAAAAACTGACCTGCAAGTCCTATCGGTCCATCTGGGGTAATACTTACCTCGGACCAGCCTATCTTGATTTTTGTATTCATCTGATTCTCCTGTAAATGATTTCGTCTTGTAATTAAATCAAATCGCGAACTTTTTTATCGCCGTAAACACCCTTCCAATCAGCAGTAAACTGATCAACGGCTACGTCTGTAAGCGGGTGCTTTATAAGTGATGAAAGCACGTCAAGAGATACTGTCACACTGTGGCATCCTGCAAGAGCACATTTATGTACCTGCTCCGCATTCTTAAAGCTTGCGGCAAGCACTTGACAATCAAGGCCGTAGTTAAAGAAAAGCTGCACGATATCTTCAACAACACGAACACCGTCTCCTGTAATATTATCAAGACGATTTACGTAAGGTGCTACAAATGCCGCGCCGGCTTTTGCAGCCATAAGAGCCTGAGCAGGGGTAAAGATAGCCGTCATTGTAACGGGAATACCTATTTCTTTAAGCATAATAGTAGCTTTAAGGCCTTCCTCTCCTATGGGAACTTTGATATAAAAATTTCCGCCTACAAATTCTTTGAGAGCTTTTGCCTCTGCCACGATATCTTCAGCCTTTTCGGCAGTAGTCTGTACGTGAAGCATTTTGTCCTCACCTATAATGCTGCGGATATCCTTAATCAGCTTTGCAAAATCGGTTTTCTCTTTTGCCACTATGGATGGATTTGTTGTTACACCGTCAATAGGATAAAATTCATTCGCATGACGAATTGCATTCAGGTCTGCCGTATCTAAAATATAAATCATTTTTGCACCTCTAACTTAATAATCAATAAACTTATTCAATGATTCCAATGCCTAAAATACTGCAAAGGTCTTTTATCTTCGCAGTGTTATCACCGTAAGAAATAATATAATGCTGACACATAACGTTCTGAGCAAACATCTCTACGTCATCGATGAAAATTTCAAGTCCGGGAAGCTGCGGAGCGGGCTGCGTCCAACCTGCCTCTTCCCACTTAGGAGGAGTCTTACCCTCTCCCTTAAGAAGATGCATGTAATATTTTCCGTCAATGTATACCAAACGGCACATCGTAAGCTCTCCGGTCTTTACCTTAGACACATTCAAAATGCCCTCGGAAAGCTCACCGAATGCTGCAGGCATTACGGTGGTTTCGCCATCTGTTATTTCTGCAGGGATGTAATCGGGAACACCTGCAATAACACTGTTTTCAAAGAACTCATAAAATTCAAGGTAAGCACCGCATTGACCGGTG
>JAZPZG010000019.1:0-2963 GCA_045544575.1 Clostridia bacterium | reverse complement strand
CTGTGTCTTGGTTTGCCGAGACACAGAACCGTCCCCTGTCTTGCTTACCTTTTTTGTTGCTTTTTTGCGCTAAAGGCATTATAATAAATTCAATAATACGTTTTAGAGGAGAGTACGACGTGAAACGATTTAAGAACTACTTGTTGATTTTACTTGCAGTTGCGGTAACGCTTGCAAGTATGCCTGTGTACATGGTTAATGCCGAAACTACCGAGGACGGATTTTTTTATTCCTTGTCAGAGGACGAGACGGAGATTACCATTACCGGCTATACGGGAACGGCTTCCGAGATTACCGTACCGTCAAAGATAAACAATATCCCTGTTACGGCTATCGGGTCTCTTGCTTTTGCTAATAATACCGATATTACGAGTGTGAAGCTTCCCGATACAGTGACAAGTATAGGAGACTGTGCTTTTCAGCTTTGCACAAAGCTTTCTGAGATTACTCTCGGAAGCGGGCTTAAGATTATAGAGCCTTGGGCATTCAGAGAGACTGCTTTTTCCGAAATAAGCTTTCCTGAAGGTTTAGAAATGATAGATGCTTACGCTTTTTATGATTCTGCTGTTGAGTCTGTACAGCTCCCTGCAAGCTTGAAGTATTTGGGCTCCGGCGTGTTTGGTGCCTGTCCGGTGATGAGCGTCAGCGTAAGCTCCGATAATGCTGATTATTATTCTAAGAATAATTGCGTTCTTACTAAATCCGATAATACGTTAGTAATGGCAACCCTGGATTTTGAAATACCTGCAGAGTGCACGGCTCTTGCAGACTATGCTTTTTGGGGCTTGGCGATTACCTCTCTCCATATTCCTGAGAATGTGAAATCATTCGGCTCTAATACTTTTATGGATTGTGATGAACTTACAACCATTACCGTAAGTGAGGATAATACTGTCTACTATTCAGAGGGTAACTGCATAATGGATAAGTCTTCTAAGGCGTTACTTTTCGGCTGCGCAGCAAGCACCATACCGTCTGACTGTACGGAGATCGCTGATTGGGCGTTTAAAGGAAATTTAAACCTGAAAAAAATATCTATTCCTGCAAGCGTTAAGAAAATCGGTTATGTTGCATTCTGTGATTGCCTTAATCTTGACGAGGTTGTTTTTGAGTCGGGCGTTGAGACTATCGGCGACAGAGCATTTTATTGTTGTTCAAAGCTTACCAATGTAAATCTTCCGGAAAGTGTTACAAGTATAGGTGAACATGCATTTGCTCAAACGGCTCTTACCGAAGTAACAATTCCGAACAGCGTGAAAAGTATAGGTGTGTACGCTTTTTCGGAAGCTCCCATTGCCAAGGTAACGCTCGGAACAGGTTTGGAAGAAATATGCGACGGTGCTTTTTATAGCTGCGAAATTACTTCCGTGGAAATTCCTGAAAAAGTTACGACTATCGGCATTGATGTTTTTGATTATGCCGAGCTTGCGAGTCTTACCGTTAATGAAAACAGTGAAACGTTCTACTCATCAGGTAATTGTGTTCTTACAAAGGAAAACAACGTATTGGTTCTTGCAGGCGCTGATTTTATTATTCCGGATACATGTCTTGCAATAGGCGAGGGTGTTTTTGCAAGCAGGACTCTTGAAGAAATCGTTATTCCTGAGGGCGTTGGAAGTATAGGTGCCTATGCTTTCTATAATTGCGGTGAGTTCTTGGAGTTGATACTTCCCTCAGGTGTCAAAAGTGTAGCAGAAAATGCTTTTGCAAATTGTTCATTTAGCTATATCACGGTTCCGACGTCGCTTGAGACCGTTGCGGCAAATGCTTTTCAATGCGGATATATTGAACACGTTTTGTATAAGGGTACCGAGGCTGAGTGGAACGAAATCGGTATTGATGATTCTAACAGTAAATTTAAAAATGCTGCACGCCACTATGAAGCGGGCAGTGTAATCTATGATACCGTTGAGGCCGAATGTGAAACGGCCGGTTATGATACCGCAAAGTGTCCTCATTGTGATTTTGAAAAACGTTCCAACGAGACGGAAAGCAGCGGACATTATTTCATTGACGGTGAATGTACCGGCTGTGAAAAAACTGAGAGCGATATCGGCACAAACGGTTCCTACGGCGAAAACCTCGACATAACGTGGACTGTTGAAAAAACAGGCGCTGACAGGATAGCTCTTACCTTTGACGAGAATTTTTCATTGCAGGAAAATGCAGATTTCCTGTTTATCAATGAACAAAACGGCGCTTTGCTCGGGTGTTATACGGGGACGGCGCTCGCGGGAGCAACCGTTGAATTGTATGGAAGCAGTGTTACACTCAGGTTGCAGACTGATTCAACACCAACGGACGATTACGGCTTTAAAATAACTAAGATAGAGGCGTTTTTCGGTCCTTTTGCTACGGAAGAACCAACAGCAGAGCCTACGGAGATTCCTACCGAAGAACCTACTGCCGAGCCTCCGGCAACAGAGCTTCCTGAAATAGTAGAAGGCTACTATACAAAGCCGGGTACGTACGAGGTTATAAGTGAAGATCTTGTTGCGAAAACGTCTCTTGACGAAGGAGTTTCGCTTACGTATAGAGGCTATAACGGCAGTATAGAGGTTCTTGAGGTAATTGAGCAGGACGGAAAGTATTGGGGTAAGATTGCTTTCCCGTTCCCCGTACCGATTCCTGAGATGCCTGACCTTGAATACGTTTACGTAGAGCTGGATTCATCTGCGGTTGTGCTTGAGAAAGCCGAAACTGAGGCTGCCCTTGGTGATGCTAATACAGACGGCAAGATTAACATGGCTGACGTAGTCGCAGTGAGACGTTATCTTGTAAATGCAGAGAAATATCCGCTTGCTTCGCTTGAAAACGCCGACGTTAACGGCGACGGCAAGGTAAATATGGCAGACGTTGTTGCAGTGAGACGTTACCTTGTAAATGCGGAAAAATACCCGATAGGATAATGACAGGGGTAAAGACAGGGGACGGTTCCGCGTCTTGATTTAACGAGACGCGGA
>JAZPZG010000018.1:0-5274 GCA_045544575.1 Clostridia bacterium | reverse complement strand
TACTACTACGATAACGAGACAGGCTTCTACTACCTTGGCAGCAGGTACTACGACCCAGAGGTGGGTAGGTTTATAAGTGCGGATAATGTTATCTCCGATGTTGGCGGCTCAATACAAGGATATAACTTATTTGCGTATTGCTTTAATAATCCGGTTAATATGTCCGATCCGTCCGGCAACTGGCCTCGATGCATAAAAAATGTTGTAAAGTGGGAGAATAATAGCAGTGTTCAGCCCGTTAAAAAACCATCTGATCTTCTTACTTTGTCTTTTGCAAATAGCTTACCCCAGACAGGAGCCCCTGGTTCAACCCAAACATTATATAACCCTGATGGTTCACTAAAACAGAAACGCTGGTATGGTCCAGATGGTAATGCAGTTAGGGATAGAGATTATAGTCATCAAGGAAATGAAATTCCGTTTCCCCACGATCACGAATGGAAGGACGGACAAAGGCAAAAGGAACATTTGCCACCATCTCCGGATTATGAATTTTCGTTAGATCCTGTTTTGGGCGTTGGAGTTGTTACATTCTGCACTATTGGCTTTGCAGTAGTAGCAATCGATAATATACTTTTAGTCGGTATTGCCGATGATTTTCTCTTTGCACCTCTTGGCGCGGGAATTACAAGTGGTTTGACAATGATTTTTGGTTAACGCAATGAATTAGGAGGTTTCACTATGTGGCACGAGCTAAACGATGATGATGATTTAGCAAATTTTATGAGCAGAATGGATTTTTTTCACGACAGTTGTATAAAAGAGTTACACTATCTAAGCGGAGCTTATGTAAACAAATCGCTATCAATGCACCCGGTAAACGATTGCAGAAAGCTAAGGGTTGTTGTGCAGCGACAATGCGAAAAGAATTCTATGATTGAACTGGAATTTCACGGTTTAAATTTCTTAAAACTTTTCCCCGTTGACGAAAATTATACCTGTGAAATACTTGATTCAACAATGATTATGAAAGACGGAAATATTTATTGGTGCGATTGCGGCGGTCTGTCTGCTGAAGTTTTAGAAAGCTATACAGGCACTTTAATTTGCGCTTCAAAACTTCGTTGGCGTTCCATTGAAAAGCATATGGGCAAAGAGGAATTTTATCGTTCTGATGTGTAGTATGTTTTTTCTTTTTCGATAATGAAACGTTCAATGCCTTGATTTCAGATCATTTACCGGAGCAAGAGTAATAACTGTACCCCGATTGGAGATTTCCCTCTCCAATCGGTTTTTTTACAAAATTTCAAAACATATGCCTTGCTCATATTTTAAAAAGGTGTTATTATGTATAAAATGCCGTGTAGTGTGGGAAAAATGTCGCGCTTGCGGTTCAAAGACTATATTATTTGTAAAAGAGTGATTAAATTAAATGGATAATTATATTGTAACCGCAATGGCTGCGGAAGGCATGATTCGTATTATAGGTGCAGACACAACCGAGCTTTGTGAAAAAGCGAGAAAGCTGCACGGAACTTCGGGGGTTGCAACAGCGGCTCTCGGCAGAACTCTTACGGCGGCGGCTTTGCTGTCCAATCAGTTAAAAAATGATACTGACTCGATTACGGTACAGATAAAGGGTGACGGGGCATTGGGCGGAATCGTTGCCGTTTCGGACTCCCATGCAAACGTAAGAGGATACGTTATGAATCCCCAAGCGGAGCTTCCTTTGAGAGAGGACGACGGAAAACTGGACGTTGGCGGCGCTGTCGGTAAGGGATATATAAATATTATTAAAGATTTAGGAATGAAAGAGCCGTATATAGGAACTGCTAAATTGATTTCCGGAGAGATTGCCGAGGATTTGACGTACTATTTGGCGGTATCAGAGCAGGTTCCTTCCGTGGTTGCTCTCGGTGTAAGAATTGCTCCCGACCCCGAAGGGAAAGAGCCGTTTATAGTGGACAAGGCGGGCGGTTACTTATTACAGCTGATGCCGGGTGCTTCCGATGATTTGATTGATGCAATAGAGAAGCAGCTGCGTATGCTTCCTTCCGTTACGACACTCTTGGCGGCGGGTGCCACGATAGAAAATATTCTCGAGGATTTGCTTATCGGTCACGGATTTGTACTTCAGGAAAAGGCGGAGTGCGGATACAAATGTACTTGTTCGCGTGAACGCATGGAAAAAACGCTTATAAGCATTGGAGCAGGCGACTTGCAAGAAATTATTGATGACGGAAAGGGTGCGGAGCTCTGTTGCCATTTCTGCGACAATAAGTATTTTTTCTCGACGGAAGACGTCAAGAAGCTGCTTGAAGCCGCAAAGAAGTAAAAGGCAAAGGGATGGTAAAGTATTAATGAGTGAAAATTTAAAGAAACTGTTTATTCAAATAATAAAATTCGTAGGTGTCGGCGGTATATGCACCGTATTTGAATACGTTATCTTTGCGCTGATGGTTTACTTGATGCACATTGATGAATACGTTTCACAGCTTGTGTCATTTTCCGTTTCCACGGTGCTCAATTACGTTCTCAGCATGAAGTTCGTATTTGTTCGTGACGAAAACAGAAACCGAAAGGCGGATTTTATAATTTTTGTGGTGCTTAGTTTGATTGCGCTTGGTCTCAGTGAGCTTATACTGCTCTTATTCCTTGAAGTAATAAAGTTGAACGCACCTTTGATTGTGAAACTTTTTGCTACTGCGGTAGTAATGGTATTTAATTTTATAACGAGGAAGATAATTTATGAAAAAAAGCAACGTTAAGGATTTCTTGAAGATTGCGGCAGTTTTTGTCGTAATCATTATCTTGTTTATCATGTGCGCTAAAGGCTGTAAAGGGTCAAAGGACAACGTAAATTCAGATCCGACTGCAAGCCAGACGCAAAAACCCGAAGAAGAGGTTACGGAGCCGATAAGGAAGGTAACTATTAACCTAAAAGATGACCGCAACAGTGATAAGGTAATTACCGAAGCGACGTTCAACACCCCTTCTTTTACGGAAAACGTGGGAAGTTTCATTTTCTCTGCAATCTACGGGGATAATATGGTTCTGCAGGCAAACATGAATTGCAGACTTTTCGGAAAGCATATCGAAAAAGGTGCTCCCGTTGCGGCAGAGCTTAAAAATGATGCCACGGGAGAAGCTCGTACCTATTACGGTCAAACCGATGACAACGGCGAGTTTGAAATTTGGCTTGGTGCGACAGATTACGGCGGTCCGTACACAATCACTGTTTTTAACGCTGAGGGAAACAGTGTTGTATTTAAAAACGTCTTATTCGGTGAGGTTTACGTGCTTGCAGGTCAGTCGAATATGGGCTGGGGCTTAGGTCAATGCTATGACGGCAGCACAAGCAAGCTTCTCTACCAAAACGACGTTGATACATCTGAAAACAACAACATTCGCTACATGCAGGTTTGGCCTGAAGAGGCTAACGAAGCGGTAGAGTATCTTTCTACTGTGCGAGCATGGGCGGCTGCATCTCCTAAAACGGTAACCGATTGGAGTGCTGCAGGATACTTTTTTGCCGAAAGACTTAACGACGTTTGTGACGTTCCCGTAGGTATTGTTTCCGCTTGTATGGGTGGAACGCCCATAAGCGCATGGACAACAAACGGATCTTGGTATAAAGGAATGATAAGTCCGATTACAAAGATGACTTTCAGAGGCGTGTGTTGGTATCAAGGAGAGGGCGATCCGGAAAATTATGCAAACAGACTTACCTCTCTTATAGAGGAATGGCGCACGGAGTTTGAAAATCCCGATCTTTATTGGGTTGCAGTTCAGCTTCCCAGATGTAAATCGGGTGTGAGCTGGGCAAAGAGCCGTGACGAGATAAAGGCTGTTAAAGAAATGACCGAAAAATACACGTATTGCGTAACTCTTGACACCGGAATTTATCCGGAATGGAAGGCAGACGGCGATATGCTTAATGACGAGGGATTGCATCCGTACGATAAGAAGCCTATCGGAAGAAGAATGGCTGACGCCGCTATCGGAGATTTTTACGGCGGAGAAGGAAATTGGACTTCACCATATGTAAAGGATATTTCAGTGGTTGACGGTAAGATTACTTTGAAATTTGAGAACGTTGGCGAAGGTCTGTGCCTGCAGGGAAACTATGGCTTTGAGGTTGCCGGCAGTGACGGTAAGTTTGCCAATGCAACTCCCGAGATTGTAGGAAAAGACACGGTTGTCTTGACGTGTGATTCAGTTGCGGAGCCAACGTCGGCAAGATACGGATATAAGAATCTTCGCGGAGACGGTATAAAATCCTGTGCCGAATCTGTTTGCGTTTACAGTACGCTGACCGGTGGATATCCGATATATCCTGCCGAGCAGTTTTTGGGATCGGTGAATTAAGAATGTATTTTTGGATATTTATGGCTGTTGCAGCGTTGATAATACCGCTTACTATGGTAATTATAGGAAAGCGCTTTATGAAAAAGCCGCCTTCAAATATTAATTGCCTTTTCGGTTATCGTACAAGTATGTCGATGAAGAATCAAGATACTTGGGCTTTTGCACATAAATATTCGGGAAGAATTTGGTTTAAGTGGGGGATTATCGTACTTGTTTTAACGGTAACGGTAATGCTTGCATTGATAGGCAAGAATAAGGACACAATAGGATATGTCGGTTCTGTGATTTGCCTTCTGCAGCTTGTTCCGCTGATAGGTTCGATTGTCCCCACTGAGATTGCTCTCCGAAAAAACTTCTCAAAAAGCGGAGAGAAAAAAACTTGAAAAATTTTTTCAAAAAAGGGTTGACAAAGGTTTTTCAATATTGTATACTGCAATAGTCGCTTGCGAGTGAGACACTTGCAGAATGACTCAGGTTCATGAAAGCGATGGCGAATATTGGCATTTGGGAGTTTAGCTCAGCTGGGAGAGCATCTGCCTTACAAGCAGGGGGTCACAGGTTCGATCCCTGTAACTCCCACCATATTGGCCCGGTAGTTCAGTTGGTTAGAACGCTAGCCTGTCACGCTAGAGGTCGAGGGTTCGAGCCCCTTCCGGGTCGCCAATTTTCAGCGCTTTATCAACGGAGTTGTTAGAGCGTTTTTTTCGCCCAGATAGCTCAGTCGGTAGAGCAGGGGACTGAAAATCCCCGTGTCGGTGGTTCGATTCCGCCTCTGGGCACCAAGCATGCGGGTTTAACTCAGCGGTAGAGTGTCACCTTGCCAAGGTGAAAGTCGCGAGTTCAAATCTCGTAACCCGCTCCATAAGAAGAAAAAAACAGATATTTGTTAAATCAATATCTGTTTTTTTTCTTAAACGGCGCCATAGCCAAGTGGTAAGGCAGAGGACTGCAACTCCTTTACCCCCA
>JAZPZG010000017.1:0-9096 GCA_045544575.1 Clostridia bacterium | reverse complement strand
CGCTTTACGTAGCAAGGACAACTTTCGGCAAGAGCCTCGCAAACAGCACTTCCCAAACCGCCTATAACATTGTGCTCTTCAACGGTAACGACAACGCCGGTAGCCTTTGCACACTCCGTAAGGAGCTCGGCATCTATAGGCTTAACGGTGTGAATATCAACAAGCTTTACACCGATACCTTTTTGCTTTAAAAGCTCAACTGCAGCGGCAGCCTCCTGAACCATAAGTCCCGTAGCAACGATTGTAGCGTCATTGCCTTCGTCCTTAAGAATAATACCTTTTCCGAGTTTAAAATCATAATCGTTTGAATAAAGCTCCTCAACACCGAGTCTTCCGAGTCTTATGTAAACGGGTCCTTCATGCTCAATAGCAGCCTTAATTGCAAAACGTGTTTCGGCAGCATCACATGGACTGAGAACCGTCATATTAGGAAGAGCTCTCATAATGGCAATATCCTCAACGCACTGATGAGAAGCTCCGTCCTCACCTACGCTTATTCCTGCGTGAGTAGCACCGATTTTAACGTTGAGCTTAGGATAGCAAATAGAGTTTCTTATCTGCTCGCACGCACGCTCAGCAGCAAATACGGCAAAGCTCGAAGCAAATACAACCTTTCCCGTGGTAGCAAGACCTGCAGCAACTGCCATCATATTTCCCTCTGCAATACCCATATTTATATGTCTTTCGGGATAAACCTTTTTAAAAGTATCTGTTTTGGTGGACTTAGAAAGGTCCGCATCAAGAACAACAATTCTTTCGTCTCCGCCAAACTCGGCAAGCGCCTTGCCGTAAGCCTCTCTCGTAGCAATTTTAGCCATAATTAAGCCTCCAATCCTGCAATATATGCATCAATTTCGGCAAGTGCCGTAGTAGTCTGTTCAGCATCGGGTGCATTTCCGTGCCATGTGTAATTTCCTTCCATGAACGAAACACCCTTACCCTTAACAGTATTTGCAACTATCATAGTAGGCTTTCCTTTAACTGTTTTTGCCTCGGCAAGAGCCTTTATGATAGCTTCGATATCGTGTCCGTCAATAGAAATAACGTTCCAGCCGAAAGCCGCAAACTTGTCCGTAACGGGAGCTGAATTCATAACGTCCTTCGTAGCACCGTCTATCTGCAAACCGTTGAGGTCAACAAAAGCGGTAAGATTGTCAAGCTTGTAGTGAGCGGCACACATTGATGCCTCCCAAACCTGCCCTTCTTCAAGCTCACCGTCACCCAATATGGTGTAAACTCTGTAATCCTTCTTATCAAGCTTTCCTGCAAGAGCCATTCCGACTGCACAGGAAATACCCTGACCGAGAGAACCCGTGGACATGTCAACACCGGGAACACACTTCATGCTGGGATGTCCTTCAAGATAACTTTCAGTCTGTCTCAAAGTAACAAGATCCTCTACAGGGAAGAATCCCTTGAGCGCGAGTGCCGCATAATATGCAGGTGCACAGTGGCCCTTTGAAAGTACAAATCTGTCTCTGTCAGCCATTTTGGGGTTCTTGGGGTCTACGTTCATCTCGTCAAAAAACAAAACCGAAAGTATATCAGCAATGGAAAGTGAACCGCCGGGATGACCGCTTTTCGCCGCAGAAATAGCCGTAATGGCATTTTTTCTTATTAATGCAGCATTTTTCTTCAATTCAAGCAAATTTTGCCCGCTCATAATATTACCGCCCTTCGTAAAATATATGTATAAATTATAATAAACCGTAAATTAAGACTGTCTTGTCTCGATGTCTGCAATCATGTCAATACGAGTCTGATGTCTGCCGCCCTGAAACTCTGCTTCAAACCATTCGTCGGTAATCATTTTCGCCATTTCAAAGCCTACCACACGTGCACCCATGCATAAAATATTTGAATTATTGTGCTGTTTGGAAAGTTTTGCGGAAAAAGGTTCTGAACAACAAACGGCACGTATACCGTTAACCTTATTGGCCGCAATGGAAATTCCCACTCCCGTACCGCAAATAAGCACGGCACGCTCACACTCTCCGCTTGCTACCGCATTTGCAACACTCTCGGCAATTTCAGGATAATTACTGGCAGTAGTACTTTCGGTACCGAAATCCTTAACCTCCACACCCTTTGTCTCCAAATGTGCTTTCAGTATTTTTTTTAGTTCGACACCCGTATGGTCACACCCAATCGCATACATAAAGACAATCCTCCTTACTTTACAAAAGTACAGCTACATTATAACCTATTACCCAAAAAAAGCCAAGACTTATTTTTACTGTCACCCCTGATTTCTGCCTCTTTTCCAAAATATTTCGCTGAATACGTCCGCAACCGGACCTATCACGGTAAAGCTTATTACCGTAAACCATTCGGTAAGGCCCAGCGGTACGGTCTTAAAAACGCCTTGAAGCGCGGGAATATATACAACGCCTAACATTAAAAGCAAGGACACCGCCGCAGATATAAGCAGAAAATCATTGCCCCTGATACCTATTTCAAAAAGATTTTTTTGCTCGCTGCGACATTCAAACGAGTGAACCAATTGAATCAGTACAAGCGTCATAAAAGCAACACTTCTTGCAAGGTCTATATTACCGCTCGTAAAATAAACCGTTATAAAAGCACCGATGGTACAAATACCCGTAAGAATCCCTCTGAAGGCGATAAGCCACAACCTTCGCCCCGTAAAAATACCCTGATTGCGCGGAATGGGCGCACGTTGCATTATATCAGACTCAGCCTCATCCAATCCGAGAGCGATGCCCGGCAAGCCGTCGGTAACGAGATTCACCCACAAAATTTGTATCGGATAAAGAGGAATCGGTGTTCCCAATACCGCTGCAAGCAACATCGTCATAACCTCTCCTATATTGCAGGCAAGCATATACCTGATAAACTTGCAAATATTGGCGTAAATACGTCTGCCCTCTTTAACAGCGGCAACGATCGTCGAAAAATTATCATCAAGAAGAACCATAGAAGAAGCCTCACGGGTAACTTCAGTACCGCTTTTACCCATTGAAATACCGATATCGGCTTCTTTTACCGCAGGTGCATCGTTTACTCCGTCACCCGTCATTGCTACCGTATTGCCTAACCTCTTAAAAGATTTCACAATTCTGAGCTTGTGGGCAGGCTTAACTCTTGCAAATACGCGGACGTTTTTCAGCTCCTCATCAAGCTTTGCATCATTCATCGAATCGAGTTCATCACCGGTTAAAACGGTTCCGCCGGCATCACATATGCCAAGCTCGGTTGCAATGGCTTTTGCAGTAACGGCATGATCGCCTGTAATCATTACCGTTCGGATACCCGCGTCCTTGCACGTTTCCACAGACTGCTTTACGTTATCGTGAGGAGGATCGATTAATCCTGCAATGCCGGCAAAACATAAATTATTTTCCGCTGTTTCAGCACCGATTGTAAGCCTGCCTCCGTGTACTCTTTCTTTTTCATCGAGTTTTCTCCATGCAAATGCAATCACGCGTAACGCCTCACTTGCCATGTTATCCGCTTGCAGCAAAGCCCTTTGTCTGCTCATGGCGGAATATTGGGAATCGCTGCACTTTTTTATAACCACGTCGGGAGCACCCTTTGTAAAAACATACTGCACTCCTTTTTTATCAGACACGATTACGGACATACATTTGCGTGCCGAGCTGAACGGAATCTCCGCGAGGCGTTCGTATAATTCGAAATCCGCATTATTCTCAATATATTTGTTTACGTGCTCTGCAAGAGCTCTCTCGGTAGCATCCGACAGATTGTTACAATAGAACGCAATTTCAGAAATCTTTTTTGGGTTACCTGCAGTTTTCCTCACGGTCATCATGTTTTTTGTGAGAGTTCCGGTTTTATCCGAGCAAATAACATTAGTACACCCCAACGTTTCCACAGCAGGCAAGCGCCTTACAAGCGCGTTTTTTGCTGCAATTTTTGAAACGCCCATAGCAAGTGCAATCGTAACTATCGCAGGAAGACCCTCGGGAACAGCGGCAACCGCCGTACTTACACCGGCAAAAAGCATATCAAAAAACTGTTCTCCCCTGTAAATACCGATGCAAATAACCGCCGCACAGATTACGAGGCACGCAATAACAATATACGTACCAAGTCTTGCAAGCCTTTTTTGAAGCGGAGTTTCCTCATTTTCGGCTTCACCTATCATTCCGGAAATTTTACCCATTTCCGTATGCATGCCTGTATCAGTCACTCCTACGACAGCCCTTCCGCTGACAACAGTTGTCCCTGCAAACAGGCTGCCTTCTTCTTTATATACTGCTTCCGATTCACCCGTAAGAATCGATTCATCTACATTAATGCCCGGAGAACTTATAATAAATCCGTCGGCACAAATTTTATTTCCGGTAACCACCGTAATAACGTCACCCGGAACAATCTCCTCGGCGGGAATAACCTTTTGTTCTCCGTCACGGAGCACTGTTGCCGTAGGTGCAGTCATCACCCTTAGTGCCTCAAGAGTCTTTTCCGTACGGTATTCCTGAATAAATCCCATAAATGCATTTGCCAGTACAATTGCAATCATTACTACAGCCTCAACAGTATCACCTAAAAAAGCAGTTACAGCGGTACAGGCAATAAGTATAATTGTCATAAAGTCGGCAAATTGGCTGAAAAATATAATCAATGGACTTTTCTTCTTGTGGGGCTTCAGCACATTTCTGCCGTATTTAAGCAGCCGCGTATGAGCCTCCTTCGAAGTAAGTCCCGTAAAATTATTCTCCGTCATAAAAAACAACCCCCGAATAGATTTATCAATTAAACCTATTCGGGTTTGTCCAAAAATAGTACAATTATTAATATCAAAGCTTATTTCGCTGAATTTTACCGCTTATGGTTTTGGGGAGCTCGTCACGGAAAACAACCACTCTCGGGTACTTGTACGGTGCGGTATGGTCCTTAACGTATTTTTGAATTTCCTTCTTTAACTCCTCGCTCGGAACGGTGCCCTTCGTCAAAACGATACTTGCCTTAACGACCTGACCTCTTACGGGATCGGGCATTGCGGAAACACCGCACTCCAATACGTAAGGAAGCTCCATTATTACAGACTCAATCTCAAAAGGTCCTATACGATAACCGGATGATTTAATAACGTCGTCAACGCGTCCTACGTACCAGAAGTATCCATCCTCGTCACGCCATGCAGTGTCACCCGTATGATAAAGTCCGTCATGCCAAGCATCTTTTGTTTTTACATCATCAAGATAATACTCTTTAAACAATCCGCAAGGAACTGTCTTATCCGTATGGATTACGATTTCTCCTACCTCTCCGGGAGCCACGGTATTTCCATCGCTGTTTACAATATCAACGTCAAATTGAGGACTTGCCTTACCCATAGCACCTATCTTAGGCGTTGTTCCGTAAAGATTTGCAATTGCAAGAGTTGTTTCAGTCTGACCGAAGCCCTCCATAATTTCAAGACCGGTTGCAGCCTTAAACTGATTAAATACTTCCGGATTAAGAGCCTCTCCCGCAGTAGTCATATGGTGTATGGACGAAAGATCAAACTTTGAAAGGTCACCGCGGATAAGCATACGGAGCATTGTAGGAGGAGCACAGAACGTAGTGATGTTGTACTCTGCAAACATGGGAAGTATATCGTTTTCGTCAAACCTATCAAAGTCATATACGAACACAGCGCCCTCACAGAGCCACTGTCCGTAGAGTTTGCCCCAAAGAGATTTTCCCCAGCCCGTATCAGATATAGTTAAATGCAAGCCGTCTCTTTCACAGCAGTGCCAATATTTTGCCGTTACGAAATGTCCCAAAGCATAGGTGTGTTTGTGAGCCGCCATCTTAGGATTTCCCGTCGTGCCCGAAGTGAAGAACATAAGTGCGGTTTCTTCGCCGCAAGAAGAATCTTCCGTACGTTCAAATTTACCCGAAAAAAGCGGATATTCCTTGTCAAAATCATGCCAGCCCTCTTGAGCTCCGCCTACCATGACTAACTTTTCAACCTGAGGACATTTTGCCGCCGCACTTTGTGCAAACTGATAGGTATCTCCGTCAGCAGTACATACGACAGCCTTTACTCCCGCTGAATTGTACCTGTATTCAAAGTCATGCTCCTTAAGCTGATTGGTTGCAGGAATAGCAACTGCGCCGAGCTTATGAAGAGCTACCATACAGAACCAGAACTGATAATGGCGCTTAAGAATAAGCATTACCTTATCTCCGCGCTTGATACCCAAAGAAGTAAAATAGTTTGCTACCTGATTTGAGGCACGCTTTATGTCTTTAAAAGTGAAGCGACGTTCATTCTTAAACTTATCAAGGTGGAGCATTGCAAGTTTTTCGGGATATCTGTCCGCGATTCCGTCAACAATGTCAAAACCAAAGTTAAACGTGTCGGTATTTTTAAAGTTAATACTCAAAAGCTGTCCGTTTTCATTTTCGATAGGCTCTACAAATTTTTCACATACAAGCTTTTCGCTCTTTTTGGCAGCCATAACGCTCTTTCTTACAACAGGCTCTTCAGTATCATCACCTGACATAACAACTGCACAGAAAACACATTCCTTTCCGTCAACTGCTATCATTCCGTGAGGTGTTGAGGAATTATAATAAATACTGTCGCCTTCTTCCAAAACCTCGATATGGTCACCTACCTGCACCTTTAGCTTACCGCTCAACACGAGGTCAAATTCCTGACCGGAATGAGTAGTTAAGTGTATGGGCTTATTTTGCTGTGATGCAGAGTACTCATATTTTACGTAATAGGGCTCTGCAAGCTTATCTTTAAACTTAGGAGCAAGATTAGCTATATCTATGCCATCCTCTTTTGCGGTTACCTGACCCTTGCCCTTTCTCGTAACGGTATACGTAGAAAGCTTTGCGGTACTGCCCTCTAAAAGCTCCGTCATTTCAACGCCAAAGGCTAAAGCACATTTATGTATAAAAGAAAAAGGAATATCTGTTTTTCCGCTCTCATAAGATAAATACTTTTTTTCATCGACATCTGTCTTTTCAGTCATTTGAGACACAGAAAAGCCCATAATTTCACGCAACTCCTTAATTCGCGCTGCAATCTCCGATAACTGACTTAAAGTGTTGTTTGTGTTCATGGTGTTTACCTCCTTAAAATTTATTACAACCCTTTTATACCGCTTAAAACGAAAAAACCGTCTCAAAGCCTTTAAAACTTTGAGACGGGTAAAAACATTACTCGCGGTACCACTCAAATTGCAGTAATAATACTGCCACCTTCAGAGTCTATCAACTCCTATGCTTTTACGCAGCAATCACGGAAAGCGCCTACTCAGAAAACCCTTTGGGACTTTCAGCTCGGAAGTGATAAGATTTCTGTCAGTTTTTATCGGGATCGCACCAGCCCCGACTCTCTGTGAAAACGCTCAACAGAACCCGTCTTCGTCATAGCCTTTAAATATTCGATTGAACTGAGTTTAGCACTTAAAAAAAATCGTGTCAAGTGTTTTTTTGAAATTTTTTCAAATTTATCTATTTTGCAAAATCTCAGCCGTTGTCAATTATCTGAGAAATAATTTCCGCAAACATTCTACCGAGGCGAATCTCGCTTTCTGCAGTATAATGTGCATTATCGGGGCCTACCACAAGTCCCGCACCAAGTGTGTCTATGTAGTAATTATGCATGCTTTCCTCTGCAAACTCTTTTTTGGCATTGTTAATAGTCTGATACGCAACCCAATAGCTTGAATCGGAAATACCATTATCTATAAAAGAGATTCCTCCTTCGGGGGCATAATCTGCGTATTCTTCACGGAACGCCGCTGCCAGACGAGAAAGCTTCTCTTTGTACGTAGCCGCTATCGCCTCAGAACCACTCTCACTCTCACCCTGTGACCAGCAGACTGCAATTACCTCAACGTCTTTGCCGGTAGTGTCCTTTATTGTCTTTACAGCAACGTCAAACTGCTCACGCATAAGTTGGAAAGAGTTAACAAGAGGCTTTTCGTCCTCAAGATAATAGTCGATAGGACAGCCGCCGATAGCATGTTTTACAAGATAAATCGTCTCGTTGGGATACTTTTCGCTGAAATACTCGGCAATACCGATTTCGGGACCAAACTGTGTTCCGGTAGCGCCCTGACCGAGTCTTACCTTCATCATCCTCCCCTTAGAAGTATTCCAATAGTTGCTGTCAACATTAATCGAACCGCATGAATACACTATCTGAGTACTTTCAAATCCGCGATGATACTTCTTATTCGCATCGCTTCCAAGATCTTTTGCTACGTCAGAGGTAAACGTAGCTCCCGCCATGTTTGACTGACCTGCAAGCAATATTACCTTTGCCTTTGAATCATCAAGCTTAACAGCAGTTTCGGGCACCGCAGTAGGGACAGCGGGCTCCTCTCCTCCTTTGTCGCAGCCTGCGGCACATACACACAAAAGCACAATAAACATTACAACACAAAATTTAATAAAACGTCTGAATTTCATAAAATCACCCTTTCGTAGCCTTAGATGTCTCCTGTTTTACTTTTTTATCAATAACGTGTCGTGAGCCAAGCTCATCACGTATATCATTAACCGTAATACCCATCTGTACCATGAGCACTAAAACATGGTATGCAAGGTCGGAAATTTCGTAAATCGTTTCACTCTTGTCATTTTTCATGGCTCCTATAAGCACCTCAGATGATTCCTCGCCCACCTTCTTAAGTATTTTTTCGGTTCCTTTACTGAAAAGATACGTGGTATATGAGCCCTCCGGCATTTTTTCCTTTCTTCCCAAAAGAAGTCCGTAAAGTCCGTCAAGAGAAAACTCAGTCTTATCATCATCTGCATAGAGCGCCTCAAAGAAACAGCTCTCACTTCCCGTATGGCATGCAGGACCGTCCTTTATGACACTTACCACGAGAGCATCACAGTCGCAGTCTGCGGTAATGCTTATAATATGCTGTCTGTTGCCGCTGGTCTCGCCCTTTCTCCAAAGCTCCTGCCTTGAGCGTGACCAAAAGCAAGTCATTTTTTCTTTTATTGAAATTTCAAGACTTTCTTTATTCATGTACGCAACGGTAAGCACCTGTTTCGTATAAAAGTCCTGTACAACGGCCGGAATAAGACCATTTTCATCAAATTTTAACTTTTCGATAACATCCTGATTTATCATATTAAACAACCTCC
>JAZPZG010000016.1:0-7295 GCA_045544575.1 Clostridia bacterium | reverse complement strand
CCACGTCTCTTGCAAAAAGGTCAACCTCTTCAATGTCATTACCATATTTCGGTAGCTCATCTATATCAGCAAGCAGCTGCTCATAAAAACGCTTCTTATCCTCGGAAACGTCCTTTGCTGCCGCAACCTGACTGCATACAGCGGCGATAACGCTTTCATCCACAAGCTCTCCTGATGCCTTAAGAGAAGCAACAACAGACTTTGTCAAATTCTCAAACTCAATCTTCGAAGCGCCCTTGCCGAAGTTATCAGACATAGCTTGCTTAAAGTCGGCAATTGTATATTTCTTCTGTTCGAAAACAAGTTTTTTAATTGCATAGAGCGCATCGGTAACGTTTGCAATACCAAAGCCCTGAGGACCCGTAAAGTTATAAATTGCACCGCCCTGCTCTACACACTTACCGCTCTCGAAGCAGCCGTCTACCATACATGACTCAAAAGGAAGAGGACTTCTCTCTGCATGTGCGTAGTCAATCGCATTGATTGCATTAACCATCATAGCAATTGAATATTTCATCTGGCGCTTATATGCACGATAAAACTCATCGAAGGTGCTCATTCCTGTCACGTCACCTGTTTCAATAGTGACAAGCTCTCCGCCCTCATAACCGTTGCTGAAAGTAAGCTCCAAAGGTCTTAACATATTGAAGAAAGCAGCGTCATGCCAGCCGTCTGTTTTTCCGTGAGCCTGAGGCTCAACACAGCCTATGATACAATAATCACGTGCATCCTCAAGAGTAATTCCTCTGCTCATAAGAGCGGGAATAATAACTTCATCATTGTAATAAGCAGGCAAACCCACACCTGTTCTTGTAAGCTCTGCCGCCCTTATCAAAAGCTCATGAGGCGAACCGTTCCAAACTCTTATGGAAAGCGAAGGCTGAGGAAGCATCGTATGCATAGCCGCCTCAATACACATAACGGAAAGATCATTCGTAACATCTCTGCCATGGATATCCTGACCGCCGACAATAAGATTTTGGAAAAGGCTGTATCCTGCAAAGCCTTCTGCAGATGCCGCATCACGGCACTTATTGATATCATTTAATTTAATCCAGAAACAGTCAATAAGCTCCTGAGCCTGTTCTCTTGTAATTCTTCCTGCCTTTATATCGGCATCGTAATAAGGGAACATATATTGATCAAAACGACCGGGAGAAATCGAGTGTCCGCTTGATTCTACCTGAAGGAGCTGCTGAATAAACCAAACTGTCTGACAAGCCTCGTAGAACGTTCTTGCAGGATTTGCAGGAACGTGACGGCAAACCTCGGCAATCTTAATCAGCTCTGCCTTTCTGCCGGCATCGGTGCACGAAGCAGCCATTTTTTCAGCAAGCTCTGCATATCTTTCAGCATATGCAATAACAGCTTTACAGCTTCTTATAACGGCCTCGTAGAACTGTCTGCGAGCACAGTAATCACTCTGTCCCGCACACATATCTTTAATGGCCTTCTCTGCTCTTTCAATAGTAGCATTGAAACCGTTTGCAAGAATCTCGCCGTACTTTACCGTTATATGACCGATTCCATTATAAAAATAGTTACCGGGAGTAAAAATATTGTGCTCCATCGCTCTGATGGCCTCGGGTGCCATATAAGACGTAGCAAGCTCACTGGTCGTCTTATTTTTCCAATAGCGATTAGCCTCTTTTAATCTTTTCTTTGTTTCATCGGAAATGTAAAAAGGATCTGCAGTTCTATCCGCAACAGTCTCAAACTCAGCCTCGAGCCATTCAAAAGAAAATTCAGGGAACGTCTGGCAGCCTCTGGACTTAATAGTACTTGAACCTACTATAAGCTCGTCGTCTCTTATAACGATCGGTATATTTTTAAGAATATGCTCAAAAGCCTTAGACTTTCTGGCAACCTCAGGCTCATTCTCTGTCTGCATATATGACTCAGTAAGGAGAACCGCTCTGTCAGCCTCGATTTCCGGACGAGCGTTAAAATATGCATCAAGCAAACGCTTAATTCTTTCAGTTTTTTCAATAGGACTTGTATTAAAACCCATAATATAAACCTCCAATATATATCAACAAAAGAACCTCACTATCACATCTATATTTTAAACAACAGAAGGCAACCTGTCAATAGAAAACAAGCAAAAACATCGCAAAATTCAAAAAAAATTTGTGGTTTTTATCGTTTTTTGGTATTTTCTTTTTGGTTTCACCTGTGGAAACAATAACTTTTATAAGCAAACTCAACAAAATTCAACATTTTTTAATCAAAGTTAAAGAAATGCACAATACTACGCACGGCATCATCCGTAACAAAAGCAGCAACTGCCTTCGTATTTTCAGAAGCACTTTCCATTGCATATGAAAAATCACAAGATGAAAGCATGGAGATATCGTTTTCTCCGTCACCGAAAGCCATCGCCTCATCACGGCGTACGCCGAAACGTTCCATTATCATATTAACGGCAAAGCCCTTGTCGGTATTTTTTGATACAAATTCACACCAACGCTCTCCCGAATAAATATTATTAAGATAATCGGACCATTCCGCCGAAACAAAATCAAAATCAAATCCGCTCTCTTCAGAAATTAAAGAAAGCTTGTAAACAGGATCATCAATCGTCTCGGGCAATGCAATTTTCAAAATATGACCAATCATACTCACCGAGTCAATCATTCCTGCCGCGGCGATTCCCTCGCTGTCAGTCACGAAAGCATCCGACAGTGTATAGATTATATATTCGCCTTTAAAGCTTTCTTGCGTGTTTTTCGAAAATGACTCAATAAAAGCCATATATATATTTTTTTCAATGGGTCTGTCAAACAAAGGCTTACCTTTGTACAAAACAACGGCGCCGTCATAAGCGACAATAATAATTTTTTCTGCAACAGGCGCAAACAGTCTCAGCATATCCGCAACAGGTCTTCCGCTCACAGCGGCAAACAAAATACCGCGGGAGCAAAGCTTTTCAATAACAGAGAAAGTCTCAGATGAAATCGCCCCGTTTTTATCAAACAGCAACGTATTATCCACATCGCAGCAGACCAGCTTAACCATCATATACCTCCGTAAATAAAACCATAGCTACATTATAACCTTTTTTTGTTAAAAACACAAGACACAACAGAAATGTTTCGTCAAGCGTGCCTTTTTCTGACAACACTTCCGTGAGGAATCTTACTTGTATCACCGACAAAAGGAATCTTCACCAGCATCATTGCATTAGCCGCACGTTCCAAAAGCTCATCCTTTTCATTTATAAGTTGCTCTGCTTTAAACGATATGATACCTGAAGTTCCGGGAACTACCAGTTCCAATTCATCATTTTTATTAAAAGCACCGCGAAGCCTTATATACAAATGTTCTGAATCGGTATTCTCTACAACACCTATAAAATCAGTATCACGAAGATACGAAGAGCTTGAGTAAATCTGTTCTCCCCTGTCTCCTAAATAGAAACCCGTGGAATAATCTCTGTGACTCACGGAGCAAAGCTCAGACATAAGCTGTTTTTTTAACTCCATATCAGATTGGTACGCTTGCGGATTTTCAAAGCATGTATCAATGGCAATTCTGTATGCTCTTACCGTAACGGCAGTGTAAAATTCGCTTTTCATTCGGCCTTCTATTTTAAGACTTCCGGCACCGGCTGCCATAAGCTGCGGAAGGTATTCAAGCATACAAAGGTCTTTTGAATTAAATATAAAAGTTCCTCTGTCATTGTCAACAAGTTGCATATATTGACCCGGTCTTTTTTCTTCAGCTACGTAATAATTCCATCTGCAGGGCTGTGCACAGTCACCTCTGTTAGATGATCTCCCCGCCATATAGTCACTTAGCATGCATCTTCCTGAAAAAGACATGCACATTGCACCATGAACAAAGACCTCCAGGTACGGTTCACCGTTGTTGCCGTTCTTTACACTTTCGCAATTCTCACAAAGCTTTGAATTTATTCCCGCAATCTCATCTAAGGAAAGCTCTCTTGCAAGATTAACACGAACAGCTCCGTTATCAAGCCAAAACTTTACGGTTCTCCAATTGAGATTGTTAGCCTGTGTACTCACGTGAACGGGAAGTTCGGGAACAGTCTCCCTTACCAACATAAACGTTCCTATATCCGCAACAATGACACCGTGCACACCGATTTCATAAAGCTCACGCGCGTAATCTGCAATTTTTTCAAGGTCTGAATCCCTGGAAATAATATTCATTGTAACGTATATTTTTTTACCCAGTGAGTTTGCAAGCTTAACAGCCTCACACATTTCATCATGTGAAAAATTGTCGGCTTGTGCTCTCAAGCTGAAATAATGACCGCCTATATAAACGGCATCCGCCCCGTATAAAAATGCGGTTTTAAGCTTGGCAAAATTACCTGCAGGCGCCAAAAGCTCCGGTTTTTTTATGTATTTGTTCATTTTACGTTCCTCCGTTTTCAGGCCTTTTTATATGCAATTGCCATTCCGTCACCGGTTTCAATTATACTCGTAATATAGTCATCATCGTCGCAAAGCTTCTCCAAAAAAGCTCTGAGTCTTGTAACGATAGTTCTGTGCTTATGCGGAGCATTTTGGGGCTCGTCATTTATTTTTCCGTAAAATACCACGTTGTCACATACAAGCAGTCCTCCGGGCCTAAGCAATCGCTTTATGTCGTCATACATATCGATGTAGTGCCCCTTAGAACTGTCAATAAAAATCATATCATACACGCCACCCAGGCAAGAAAACACCTCGACTGCATCGCCTGCAATAACCCTTATGCGTGAAGAAAAGCCCGCTTCCTCTATATTTTTCCTTGCAACAATCGCAACGTCCTCGTCAATTTCAACCGTATCTATATGAAATTCACCTTGAGAGTCACACACCTTTGCCATAAGCAAAGAAGAGTACCCTATTGCAGTTCCCGCCTCAAGAATTTTATGCGGATGTGTATTTGCCGTAAGAACAGCAAGCAACGCAGCAGCATCCTTACGCAAAATCGGAACGTTGTCCCTTTCACGCGCAGCATTAAAGCGTAATTTGGCTAAAAAATCATCTTCAAAAGACAAAATATTTTCTATATACTCATTCATAATCAACGATTCTCGGCAACCGCCGCATTGTGCTCCTCAAGAGTTTTCGAGAACACGTGCACACCGCCGCCACCCTTTTTCAGCACGTAGTAATAATAATCATGGGCATTCATTTCAATCACGGCTTGAATAGAGTCACCTCCGGGATTGCAAATAGCTCCCGGAGTAAGACCCGGATACAAATACGTGTTGTACTTATCGTCAATTTCCAACATTTCGGCAGTTATCTGATCGGGATTTTCACCGGTGTTGCGTTTAACAAAGTACTTTATGGTAGCATCACATTCCATAAAAGGCAAATGTTCACTTATAAGCCTGTTATAATATACACGCGCAATGAGTTCACGTTCTGAGCTTATTTTACATTCTTTTTCGACAAAAGAAGCAATTGTAACCACGTCGTTAATGGTAAGGCCCAGTTTTTCCGCTCTTTCGTAATACTCAGGCTTATATATATCGCTGAACCTGTTAAGCATTTTATAAATAACGGTTTCGGCAGTTGAATCAATCTCAAATTCATACGTATCAGGGAACAGAAAGCCGTCAAGTCTGTAATCCCTTTCACCTTTTTCCTGAGGTACAAACGCATACGAAGACAAGTCTATATTATTTACCGCATCAAGAAATACGTCCTTACCTACTACACCGTTTGCATCAAGTCGCTCTGCCATTTGGAGAGTCGTAAAGCCTTCAGGGAACATTACCGTTACGGTTTCCGGGTCGTCCGCGAGGATTACCATCACCTCATCATAGGTAAGCCCCTCGCAAAGATAATGAACTCCCGACTTGTACATTCCGTCATAGCCGTTAAATTTTGAAAGAAGCTTAAATATCAGCTTGTTCTTTATTAAGCCTGCTTCTTTAAGATCATCGACTATTTCTTTCGACTGAGCTCCTTTTTCTATTTTAAAAGAAACCTTCGTATCATCATCAATATAAATCGAATCGACGGTAATCGGGTTTTCATACTTGTCAACAAGATATGTGTACGACAAAAACGCAGAAAACACACCCACAGCAATAAGAACAATTACAAACAGAAAAAGCATAGCGGCACTTCCGCCTCTTGCGAAGCGGCTCTTTTTCATATTCCTGTATGATTTTTCTCGCAAAGCCTCCTGCTCTACACGTCGTGCCTGCTTTATATCGGCCTGCATTTTAAGTTTTTCGGCAGAAGCACCCGGTCTTCTTATTCCGCTTTGCTGCTTTTGTGTCAGTTTCGCCTTTTGAGTAACCTGTGTCTGCGTCCTTTGATTCTGTGGTTTCTGACCGTTTTCAGCCATATCTCTCACCTCTTGTCATTGCGTGATAATAAATACCAATCAACGTTTAAGCTTACTTTCAGCCTTTGCCCTAAGCTCCGTATTCAGTATTTTCTTTCTTAATCTGATATTTTTCGGGGTCACTTCTACAAGCTCGTCATCGGAAATAAACTCCAATGCTTGCTCAAGACTCAATATAACGGGAGGAGTAAGTCTAAGTGCCTCGTCAGAACCGGAAGCTCTGACATTTGATATATGCTTTTTCTTACATACGTTAATAACAAGATCGTCAGGCCGTGCATTCTCTCCTACAATCATGCCCTCATATACCTTAATGCCTGCGCCTATAAAGAGCTTTCCGCGTTCCTGAGCATTAAACAAGCCGTAAACAACCGACTCGCCCTGTTCCCAGGCTATCATTGAGCCTCTTGACCTTGAATTCATGTCGCCCTTATATGCCTCATATCCGTCGAAAACATGGTTCATTATTCCGTTACCCTTTGTATCAGTGAGAAATTCAGAGCGATATCCGATAAGTCCTCTTGCAGGGATCTTGAATTCAAGTCTTACGTAGCCCTCGGCACCGGGATGCATATCAAGCATTTCACCTTTTCTTACGCCTATTTTTTCAATTACTACACCTACGGTATCCTCGGGAGTATCTATTGTAAGTCTTTCAATCGGCTCATAAAGCAAGCCGTCAACCTCTTTAAAAATAACACGGGGTCTTGAAACCTGAAACTCATAGCCCTGACGTCTCATTGTTTCAATAAGAACCGAAAGATGAAGTTCGCCTCTTCCCGAAACCTTTAACGTATCGGGAGAATCAGTCTCTTCAACTCTTAAGCTGACATTAGTTTCAAGTTCTTTGAAAAGCCTGTCTCTTATATGTCTTGAGGTAACAAATTCACCCTCAGTACCTGCAAAAGGACTGTTATTTACACTGAAATTCATAGAAAGTGTCGGCTCGTCAATGTTAACAAAATCGATAGGCT
>JAZPZG010000015.1:0-3516 GCA_045544575.1 Clostridia bacterium | reverse complement strand
ACCGAGCTTTTCGGCTTCCTGACTAAGCTTAATTGCATGTATGGTATGGTTACTTCCTGTTCCTGCTATAACAGGAACTCTGTGGTTAACGGTTTTAACACAATGCTCGATAACGGCAAGATGCTCATCGTCATACATTGTAGATGCCTCACCTGTAGTACCGCATACGATAATGGCATCGGTCTCACCTGCAATTTGTGCTTCGATTATTTCATCAAATTTATCAAAATCTACCTTGTCATTGTCAGCTCCCGTAAAAGGTGTAACGATAGCCACGCCCGCACCGGTAAAGATTTTCTTTTTCATGAATGGTCGCTCCTTTCAAAAGCAATGGTAATACGTAGGAATATATACATAATGTATGTATTCTTTTCGTATTTTGCCACATTAAATGTAGCCTTCTGCGCAGAGAAGTTCTGCCATGAGAACAGCGCCGCCTGCGGCACCTCTTAACGTATTATGTGACATACAAACGAATTTAATGTCGTATTGTGTATCCTTGCGGAGTCTTCCTATGGAAACGCTCATGCCGTTATCATTCATTCTGTCAAGCTTTGTCTGAGGTCTGTTATCCTCTGTAAAGTATCTGAGGAATTTCTCAGGTGCAGAGGGGAGCTTAAGCTGCTGTGCGCGGCCCTCGTAGTTGGTCCAGATATCGATAATTTCGTCAATATCGGGAGTCTTTTCGAAAGACGTAAATACAGCACCCATGTGACCGTCGGAAACGGGAACTCTTATGCACTGTGCCGTAAAAGCAGTGTCTTTGTTAGGTACGATTACACCGTTTTCAATTTTACCGAAAAGCTTAAGAGGCTCAACCTCTGACTTTTCTTCCTCTCCGCCGATGTAGGGGATAACGTTATCAATCATTTCGGGCCATGACTCAAATGTCTTTCCGGCACCGGAAATCGCCTGATATGTACAAACGAGAACGTTCTTTATGCCGAAGCTGCGAAGCGGGTGAAGTGCAGGTACGTATGTCTGCAATGAGCAATTTGACTTAACCGCAATAAATCCTCTGTTTGTTCCGAGACGCTTCTTCTGATAAGGGATAATCTCAGCGTGCTCGGGGTTAATTTCGGGAACGATCATAGGAACGTCGGGAACAAGTCTGTTAGCACTGTTGTTTGATATTACGGGACATTCGTGCTTTGCATAAGCTTCTTCAAGTGCCTTGATTTCGTCCTTTTTCATATCAACTGCACAGAATACGAAGTCAACCTCACTTGCAATCTTTTCAATATCATCGGTAGCGTTCATAACGACCATGTTTTTATATTTCTCCGGCATGGGAGTGCTGAGTCTCCAACGGTTTCCGATAGCCTCCTCATAGGTCATGCCTGCGGAACGACCGCTTGCCGCCAATATCTTAACCTTGAACCAAGGGTGATTTTCGAGTAAAAGTAAAAATCTCTGTCCTACCATACCTGTAGCGCCGATAACGCCAACCTGATATTCTTTCATAATATTTTCCGTCCTTTCAATAGTTCAAATAGCTTCGTTTTGAAACCATACTATAATATTATAGTACTCTATTACAGCATAGTGTACTAATAGTACCACTATGTTTGCTTTCTGTCAATTAATTTATTGTCAGTAATAGGCAGAAAAATAGGGGACGGTTCTGCGCTTGATAAAGACGCAGAACCGTCCCCTGTCTTATTATTCAATTATGGATTCATCCCACTCTGCAGGCTTTTCAATTCCCATAAGCTTTACTACGCTTGCCGCAATGTTTGAAAGTCCAAACATAGGTTTTCCGTTTTCATCGGTAGAATTCTTGATGGAATAAAGCTCTTTGTTTTCTGTATTATCGTAGAAAATACAGGGAACGGGATTTAAGGTGTGCGAGGTTTTTGCCTTGGGAGAACCGTCCTTGTTGTATGCTACGGCTCCCTTCTTAATCTCGTACATTTCGTCTGCGTTACCGTGGTCTGCGGTGATGATAGCCATTCCGCCGAGTTCGTCGATAACGGGGAGAATTCTTGCAAGGCAAAGGTCAACTGTCTCGACAGCTATTTTTGCAGCCAAGAAATTTCCTGTGTGGCCTACCATGTCGCCGTTTGCAAAATTCACACGTGCGTATTGATATTTTCCTGTCTTAAGCTCTGCGATAAGTCTGTCCGTTACTTCTGCAGCCTTCATCCAAGGACGCTGTTCAAAGGGGATAACGTCAGAGGGAACTTCAACGTATGTTTCAAGCTCCTCATTGAACTTTCCGTTTCTGTTTCCGTTCCAGAAATACGTTACGTGTCCGTATTTTTGTGTCTCTGCAATTGCAAGCTGTGAAAGTCCTTTGCTTGCAAGAAGCTCTCCCATGGTATTTTTTATTGAGGGAGGATTTACCAAAAAGCGTGAAGGAATGTGGTTGTCACCGTCATACTGAAGCATTCCCGCATAGCATACCTTGGGGAAGTAGGTGCGGTTAAACGTGGTAAGATCTTCATCTTCAAATGCCTTGCTTATTTCCTGAGCTCTGTCGCCGCGGAAGTTAAAGAAAATAACGCTGTCGCCGTCTACAATTTTACCAACGGGTTTTCCGTCTTTTGCAATAACAAAAGCAGGGAGATCCTGGTCGATAACACCTGTCTCACTTCTGTAAGTGTTTATAGCTTCCTCTGCCGATTCAAAGTATCTGCCTTCACCGCAAACGTGTGTTTTCCAGCCTCTTTCAACCATACTCCAATCAGCTTCGTATCTGTCCATGGTAATATTCATTCTGCCGCCGCCGCTTGCAATGCAAACGTCAAAGCTTTCGTCTCTTACGGAATCAAGAAATGCTTCAAAGGGGAGCACGTAATCAAGTGCAGATGTTTCACCGACGTCTCTGCCATCGAGAAGTATATGAATACGGACCGTCTTTATGCCTTCTTTTTTAGCTTGCTCAACCATAGCTTTCAAGTGATTGATGTGGGAGTGTACGTTTCCGTCGGAGAAGAGACCTATAAAGTGGAGCACGGAGCTGTTAGTAAGCGCATTATTAACAATTTCCTGCCAACCAGATGCCTTGTACATGTCACCGCTTGAAATAGATTCGTTTACAAGCTTGGCACCCTGGCTGTATACTTTGCCCGCGCCTATGGCATTATGTCCGACTTCCGAATTTCCCATGTCGTCGTCTGAAGGGAGACCTACTGCCGTACCGTGTGCTCTTAAAAGCACCTTCTTATAATTTTTAAAAAGCTTATCGAGGGTAGGTGTGTAGGCGGAGGAGACTGCGTTTCCGTCCTCTCTTTCCACATAACCGATACCATCCATTACAATAGTCACTATAGGACCTGTGTATTTCATTGTAACTACCATCCTTTCAATGTGTTGGGAGAAAAACTCCGTATATTGCAAACCACGCTTGCAACAAAATATATTCTACTATATTCTGCGTTTGTCGGCAAGTAAAAAAAGTGGACAAATTCAAAAAAATATGGTAGTATATACTGGATTAGTTGTTTCTTGACAGACTTCGTATATAAGGAGGAAATGCACATGGATAATCTTAGGCGTGCAATTTTGCTGTTT
>JAZPZG010000014.1:0-43033 GCA_045544575.1 Clostridia bacterium | reverse complement strand
AAAACGTTGACATCTGCTCTCTGAAGAATTTTACGTCGAAAGCCTCTACAGACTCATAGTCAAATTCCGTTGCATCGGAAGAAAACATACCGATTTCAATTTCATGGCGGTGGATTTCCGCTCGGTCTTTATAATAATTGTCAATCGAAATAACAGGCGCGCTGTAGCCGTCTGCCTCGAGTAAGGAAGAAAGACGTGCGGAAAAAGTTGTTTTTCCCGAAGCTGAAGGCCCTGTAATAAATATAGCACCCACAAACTCATCGTTCTTTTCGTGTGAAGCATCTATCATTTCAAGAAGCTTTGCAAATTGGGCAGCATGCTTTTGCTCGGCCCGTTCTACCATTTCTCCGAGCATACCGTTATTAAAAGCATTATTGACTGTCACAGCGGAATAATTCATTTTCTTTCTCCTCAAAACACAGAAATATACAACTGATTATATTGCTTTTCCCTTAAAAAAATACATAATTCAGCTTTCAAGAATCTTTTTCATTCTGTGGCTTACTCCTGACTTTGACAACGGCGGATTAAGCATATTTCCCAACTCGGAAAGACTTAAAAGCGGATTCTCCAACCTTAGTTTGGCAAGCTGGGACAGATGCTCCGGAAGTGCATCTAATCTTCCGCTGTCTTTAAGCTGTTGTATAAACAAAGCTTCCTTTGTTCCGCTCTCCGACGTTCTGTCGATATTCGCCATATCACAGTTTAAAGCACGGTTAACATTGTTACTGACTTCACGTTCAGCCTTTTTAACTTGAAAATCAAGCATTGCTTTTTGGGCACCGGTCAGAATCAGGAAATCACATATTCCGTCAAAATTCTTGATGTATACAACATATTTTTCACGTCTTTTTACAATACCGCATTTGATGCCGTAATCAGTCAAAATATTTTTTACCAATTCAGCATTCTCCGCAGTTTTATGATAAAGTTCAATATATGAAGATGATCTTTCGGGATCTGATATTGCTCCTCCCGCAATAAAACACGCTCTTAAAAAGGCTCTTTTACAACAATCCTCTGACTTTTCAAAACAAAAAAAGGCATCATCTTTATAAAGAAGCTCTGATAATTTTACAAAATATTTAAACCTGCCGTTTTTTTCTCTTCTCAGCAAAACGTCAGGGCGCATACCCTCGATTTTTTTGCACAAAAACGATACACGACGTGCCAAAGCTTTGCTGTCGCAAAAAACGATGTCGCAAGACCCGAAAAAATATTTAATAACAAAAAGTTCACTTTTTGCACAGCAAACTTTTTTAATGTCAGTCTCGCACATGAGTTCTCGTACCGTTGCTGTGTAAGACAAAAAAAGCACCCCTTTGTAAAATTTCAGATAACAATCATACTATTACTGTTAAGTCATGCAAAGCTCTCGTACATGCCGTGTAAAGCATATTCGTACCCAAGATTTCATCCTTTTTCTTCATGCTGTCATCAATGTTAACCACTAACACGCAGTCAAACTCGAGACCTTTTGCAATATATGCAGGCAGAAAGCGTAAATTCAGGTTCATTTCATCGGGCAACTGCACGTCAAGCGCAAGATTATCAGCTTCGGTTTTGGAAGCACATATGACAGCTCCCGTTACATATTCGGAAGCCTCCATACGTGAAATCCATTCAGAAACATCATCTGCAATATGATTTGCTTTAATGACAACCGGTTCAGCGCCCTTTCTTATACAAGCAGTATCTGTACGCGAGCCTGAAATGTTGCATGAAAATTCCGCTATTTCTTTAGTAGACCTGTAGTTAGTCTGCAGATTGTATTTTTTGTAGTGTTTCGCAGAAAAAACTCTTTTAATATTCTCCGTGTAATCTTCTCCGCAACAAAATACGTTCTGTGCATTATCTCCGGCAAAAAGCATGTCTGCGCCGCCATACGCTGCTTTAATTACTGCAAGCATTACGGGAGACAGATCCTGCGCTTCATCCGCAAAGAAGTAAAATACATCTTCTGGACTTTCCAAGCCTGCAAGCTTAATACGGAGATATGCAATTGCACAACCGTCCTCCCAAGTATACGGTAATACCTGGTATTGTGACAAATCACCCGACTTGTCGCGAATGTCCTCATCTAAAGAATCAAAAAAGTTCTTATCATTATACAGGTCTGCATATATTACGGAAAAATCACAGGTTTTCATCATGGCATAGAGCTTAGTTTCCAATTCCTCAAGTACCATCTGATCCTTTATACGATTTTTCCTTGCAATATACTTTATCATCATTTGCGGACGAAGCAGTACCTCGGTATTTTCAAATTCCGTGTGGAACAAAAACTCAAGATCTTCCTCCGAAATATATTCGTCACCCTCTGCATCTAAAAACAAAGCCTCGGGAGAAAAGCAATTCTTTTCAAAATACGTACAATATTTTTCAAGAATAACTTTAAACAAATCACTGTTTTTAAATTGCATCGCCTTTATCAATCTTGAATCCATTAACTGCAAAACTCGTTCCGTTGACATTCCTCTGTCGGAATACTGAATTCCGCATTCCTCTGTCAGCAAATTGATAAAACGCTCCTGTGTCATTTGAGTAACGTTGTTCTCACCCAGGTCAGGTAAAACGTTTGAAATATATGACGAAAAAATATTGTTGGGCGACAAAATTATGATTTCTCTGTTTTTCAGTTTTTCACGAAAACCGTACATGATATATGCGATTTTGTGCAAAGCAACCGAAGTTTTTCCGCTTCCTGCACAGCCTTGAATAACGTTTACACCATCAATAAAGTCGCGGACTATCCTATTTTGTTCCTTTTGCAACGAATCGATAATCGTCTTCATCTTTCCGTCAGCATGCTTTGAAAGTATTCCTATAAGGAACTCGTCGTCTGAAGGCATATTTATGTCCGTTACGTTCACCAGCTGTCCGTTCTCAAAGGTGAACTTCCTTTTCGAAAGAATATTACCCTCAATAGTACCGCAAGGAGCGGTATACTGTCCCCGCCCTACCTCACACTCATAATAAAGAGAAGCCAAGGGAGCTCTCCAGTCATAAACGTAGAGTTTAAAGTCATGCATGATATTGCCGACACCGATATAAAATTTCTTCCCCTTTGTCTTCCCGTCCTCTACAAAATCAACACAGGCAAAATACGGTTCGCCCAGCTGTCTTGCAAGCTTTGTAAGCTCTGTTTTCGAAAGGTCGTATGATTTAAGGTTGTCATGTTCATTCTGAAGCCAATCATTCCTCTCATCATCCTTCATTTCGTTAAAATAATCGGTAAAATACCGTCTGTCGTCCAAAACCTTATCACGGCGTTGAGAAAGACTGCTGTTTTCTTCTTCTATTTTTTCGAGCACTATCCTCGTAACAGTTTCGGCATATTCACGCTCCTCTGCCGGGATATTAAAAATATTTTCTTTATTGTTCATAAAATAAAACTCCGCAGTAGTCTGGCGTCTTTAAAATTTTACGTTCTGTAGCTTCCGTTAATTTTTACGTAATCGTACGAAAAATCACAGGTCCACATCTTGTCACTGAACTTTCCGTCAAGCATATCTATTTTCACAAGGATTTCATTTCGTCTTAAAATTTCAAGAGCCTTGTCCTCATCAAAAGGAAGTGCTTCGCCGTTTTCGCAGACTTTAAGATCACCTATAAAAATATCAACTCTGAGCGGATCGAATTCTGCACCCGAATATCCGGCAGCTGTAAGTATTCTGCCCCAGTTTGCATCCTCACCGAAAAAGGCAGTTTTGCAAAGAGGAGACTTAGCAACAGCAAGTGCAATTTTATATGCATCCTCGGCAGTATTTGCTCTTTCTACACATACCTCAAGAAGTTTAGTTGCACCCTCGCCGTCCTTTGCGAGTCCGCGAGCCAAGCTGTCACAAACAGCATGTAATGCCTCAACAAACAACTTAGCCTCGTCACTTTCAACATCGTCTATCTCGGTATTTTCGGCAAGACCGTTCGCCATAAGCAGACACATATCGCAAACAGAGGTATCTCCGTCTACGGAAACCCTGTTAAAAGTTACTTCCGTGACCTTTTTTAAAGCGAATTCAAGAACTGATTTGCTTACACACGCATCAGTAGTGACAATAGAAATCATGGTTCCCATATTAGGGTGAATCATTCCTGAACCTTTTGCAATACCGCCTATCGTTATTTCCTTTCCTCCGATATCAAGCTTTACGGCAAACTCCTTCGGTACAGTATCGGTTGTCATTATTGCAAGCTCTGCATTATGACCGCCGTCCTCGCCGTATGAAAGCTCCTTTGCAGCCGTTTCAAGCGCCGTTGTTATCTTTTCATGAGGAAGAACGTATCCTATAACACCCGTAGAGCCGACAGCTATTGTTTCAGGAGCCGTATCAAAAAGTTCAGCAGCTTTTTCACAAACCTTAAGAGCTGCGAGTTCTCCGCCCTTGCCTGCACAAGCGTTTGCATTGCCGCTGTTTACCACAACAGCTTTAAGCTGCTTACCCTGCATATGTTTTATGGTAAGCTGCAAAGAATGACCTTTTACAAGGTTTTTTGTATATACACCGGCTGCATTTGCTATCTTATCAGAAACAATGACAGCCACGTCTCTGCGGTCATTTGCTTTAATACCTGCAGAAACACCTGTTGCTTTATATCCTTTTGGGGAAGTTACCGTTCCGTTTTCAATAAAATACATATTATTCACTGACCTTTCTGAAATTAAGTTCTCCGTCGATATTGTCTACTATCACCTTTGTACAGCCCTCCAAAGCTCCCGTGAGTGTAAGCTCTGCAAGTTCATCCTCGATATGTCTCTGAATATATCTTCTCAGAGGCCTTGCTCCGTACTCTGCCTCATATCCTCTGTCTGTAATAAGCTCTACAGCACTGTCAGTTACAATAAGCTCTACGCCCCTTGCTGAACATTCTGAGATTACTTCCTCGAGCATAAGACGCGTAATTTTAAGCAGCGATTCCTTTTTCAAAGACTCAAATACTATTATCTCATCAATTCTGTTTAGGAATTCAGGTCTGAAAACCTTTTTAAGCGCTGCCATTGCATCAGCCTCAGTCGCATCAACAGAAGCATCTTCTCCGCCAAAGCCCAAAGTACCCTTGCCTGTTTTTCCGTAAGCATTTGTGGTAAGAATAATCACCGTGTTTTCGAAATTGACTACACGTCCCTGACTGTCAGTAAGTCTTCCGTCATCCAATATCTGCAAAAGCATATTAAAGACATCGGGATGAGCTTTCTCAATTTCATCAAAAAGAATAACAGAATACGGATGTCTGCGTACTTTTTCAGTGAGCTGTCCCGCTTCATCATATCCCACGTATCCCGGGGGCGAACCTATAAGCTTTGATACGGTATGCTTCTCCATATATTCGGACATATCCAGTCTAATAAGCGCGTCCGTGTTTCCAAACAGCTCAATCGTAAGTTGCTTAACCAACTCGGTCTTACCGACTCCCGTAGGACCCGCAAAAACAAAAGAAGACGGTTTAAAGCGTTTTCTGAAGCCGGAACGATTTCGTCTTATTGCCTTTGAAACAGCATCAACTGCCTTGTCCTGACCTATAACACGCTCCTTAAGGCGGTTATCAAGTTTCAAAAGCTTCTTTGCCTCCTCTTCGGAAATCACGTTTACCGGTATACCGGTCCAAACCTCTATAACCTTTGCAATGTCGTCATATATGATATTGACGTATTTTTTGCTTTCAAGCGCTGCAAGCTCTTGCTCCAATTTCGCAATCTTGCTCTTTTGGTCGGCAATACGCTTAAAATGCTCCATGCGTGCATTTTGGTCATCATCTGCAACGTTTACAGCACCTTCCGCATTCTCGGTATTTTCCTCAGATACGGAAACCGGGTGCTTAGTTTCAGTTGATGATGCTTCTATTTCGGAAAGCTCTGTTTTTGCTTCTTCAAGGTTATTTTGTACTTCGTTAATTTTTGCCAGCACGTTATTCCTAAGATTTGCCCTTGAAGCAGCCTCGTCAATCACGTCAATAGCCTTATCCGGTAAAAATCTGTCCGTAATATAGCGTTCGGAAAGCCTTACTGCAGCTTCAATAATCTCGTCGGTAAAACGCACATAGTGATAGTCTTCATAGTGACAGCGTATACCCTTTAATATTTCAATGGTTTCGGCTATAGTAGGTTCTTCCACCATTACAGGCTGAAAACGCCTCTCCAAAGCGCCATCCTTTTCAATGTACTTACGGTACTCTTTTAAAGTAGTGGCGCCGATTACCTGTATCTCTCCTCTCGAAAGAGCAGGTTTAAGTATATTGGCGGCATTAAGAGAACCCTCTGCTTCTCCCGCTCCCATTATATTGTGAACCTCATCAATGACCAGGATAATATTTCCCGCACGCTTTACCTCATCGATAACACCCTTCATTCGGCCTTCAAACTGACCTCTGAACTGCGTTCCCGCAACCATTGCCGTAAGATCCAAAAGAATAACTATTTTATCCTGAAGCTTAAAGGGAACTTCTTTTCTTTGAATTCTTAAAGCAAGCCCCTCTGCAATAGCGGTTTTACCAACACCCGGCTCTCCCACGAGAGCAGGATTATTCTTACTTCTTCTGTTCAAGATTTGTATAACGCGGTCAATTTCCCTTTCGCGTCCTATTACGTTATCAATGAGGCCTTTTTCTGCCTTTTCGTTTAAATTGATTCCGTATTGCGATAAGAATTTAAGTTGAAGCTCTTTTTTATCCTTACCCTTTGTTTTTTTGTCTTCGCTTTGTGAAGCATCCCTACGACGAGATCCGTTTTCCCGATTGTTTGGCGAAGAATTAGGACGAGGACCTGCAGGACGACCGAACATAAAGCCTGCATTTCTCAAAAAGTTAAAGAAATCGGGAGTGTTTGTAGCAGATTTTCTGCTGTCGGCATCACGCTCCTCAGACTTTTCCTCTGAGCCTTCTTCTTGGGGCTCTTCGGTTGAATCATCGGTACTTTCAGTCTGCTCTCCTTCCATGCTGCCGGCAAGAGCAGCAAGCTCATTATTTGCGCTCTCTGCAATCTGACCTGCTATATTCTCAAAGCCTTCTGCAGCACCGTCAAGCATAGCATCCAAATCGTCCGACAATTGCTCTAAATCATCCGGCGATATACCCATTTTCTTCATAAATTCAGATATCTGCGGCAAACCCATTCTGTTCGCACACGCAAGACAAATATTTTTAGTAGTAGGATTACCGTTTTGGTCGACTTGTGTTATAAAAACACTGGCCCTGCGCTTTCCGCAAATGGCACAAAGGTCGTTTTTATCCATTACATTTCCTCCGTTTCAAATACTCACTTTAAAATACGCTTTAAATATAAACCCGTATATGAGGCAGGATTCTTCGCAACCTCCTCGGGAGTGCCCTTTGCAACGATAGTTCCACCCTTGTCGCCGCCCTCAGGCCCTAAATCAATAATATAATCCGCTGATTTAATTATGTCAAGATTATGCTCAATTACGATAACCGTATTTCCACCCTCTGTAAGCTGCTGCAGTATTCCTACAAGCTTTTTTACGTCATCGGTGTGAAGACCCGTTGTGGGCTCATCTAAAATATATACGGTCTTACCCGTATTTTTTCTTGAAAGCTCCGTAGCAATTTTTACGCGCTGTGCTTCGCCTCCCGAAAGCATCGTCGAGGGCTGTCCGAGCTTAATATATCCCAAACCAACATCCGCAAGAGTCTGTATCTTCCTTTTTATACGAGGCAAATCTGCAAAGAAAACATTTGCTTCGTCAATGGTCATATCAAGAACATCGGCAATAGACTTTCCTTTGTAGTGAACGGCAAGTGTTTCCCTGTTGTATCTTGCACCTTTACACACCTCACAAGGCACACATATATCCGGCAGAAAATGCATAGGTATTTTCAAAATACCGTCTCCGGCACAAGCCTCACATCTGCCGCCCTTTATATTAAAGCTAAATCGGCCGTTCTTGTAGCCTCTGGCTCTGCTGTCAGGCGTCATGGCAAAAAGTTCGCGTATTATATCAAAAACTCCGGTGTATGTCGCAGGGTTTGAGCGCGGTGTTCTTCCGATGGGAGATTGGTCGATTTCTATAACCTTATCCAGGTACTCCAAGCCCTCTATTTCATCAAATTTCCCGCTTGGCTGCTTCGCCCCGTTAAGTCGGTTTTCCAATTCTTTACTTAATATTTGGTTTATAAGAGAGCTCTTACCCGAGCCCGAAACACCTGTGACGCAAGTAAACGTTCCCAAAGGAAAGCTTACGTCAATATGCTTTAAATTATTTTCGGCAGCACCCTTTACAGTAAGATACTTACCGGTACCTTTACGCCTCTTTTCCGGCACGGGAATTGTACACTTGCCCGACAAGTAGAGACCTGTTAAGGAATCGGGATCAGACATTATTTCCTCCGGCGTTCCTGCAGAAACAACTTGTCCGCCGTTAATACCTGCCCCCGGACCTATATCCACTATATAGTCAGCCGCACGCATTGTATCCTCGTCATGCTCTACTACAATTAAGGTATTTCCGAGATCACGCAAATGCTTCAAGGTTCCTATAAGCTTGTCATTGTCTCTTTGGTGAAGACCAATGCTGGGTTCGTCTAAAATATACAGCACGCCGGTAAGACCCGAGCCTATTTGCGTAGCAAGCCTTATTCTCTGCGACTCTCCGCCGGAAAGCGTTCCGCTTGACCTTGAAAGTGTTATATAATCAAGTCCCACTGACACGAGGAAGCCTGTTCGCGCTTTAATTTCTTTAATAATAGGCGCAGCTATCATTTTATTCATCTCGCTCAACTCAATACCGTCAATAAAAGGAGAAACCTTTGCAATCGACATATCGGTAAGCTCTATAATATCCTTTCCGCCTATTTTAAACGCAAGGCTTTCAGGTCTCAGTCTCCTGCCCTTACACTCCGTACAGACGTGTGTGGTCCGCAAGCCCTCGTAGTACTGTTTCATAGACTCCGACGTGGTTTCCTGATAGCGCCTTTCTATAATATTCATTACGCCCGAATATGCATGTGCATAAGTTCCGCCGTCATAATTGAAAACTACCTTTTCATCTCCCGTTCCGTAAAGAATGATATCTTTAGCCTCTTCGGGAATATCCTCAAAAGGAGTATCCAGCGTGAAACCGTATTTTACGCCCAAGCCTGCAATTTTTGAGGTGGAATAGCTGTCAGAAGAACCAAAACCCATGACCTTGATAGCACCTTCGTTTATCGACTTTGTCCGGTCAGGTATAATGTTGTTCACATCAAACTGAGTAACAAATCCGAGTCCCGTACATTTCGGGCATGCACCGTAAGGATTGTTAAAAGAAAACATTCTGGGAGTCGCCTCGGGGATGCTCACACCGCAGTCAATACAAGCATAATTTCTGCTGAAGATTACCGGTTCTTCTCCCGGCACCTCAATCTTTGCGAGACCGTCTGCAAGCTCCAATATGGTTTCCAAAGAGTCTGTTACACGGCGCTGTATGCCTTCTTTAATAACTATTCTATCCACAACGACGTCAATGGTATGCTTTTTATTTTTATCAAGGGGTATCTTTTCATTTAAGTCGTATAAAATACCGTCAACGTTAACTCTTACGTAGCCTGATTTCTTCAGCCCCTCAAAAAGCTTTACGTACTCTCCCTTTCTGCCTCTTACCACAGGTGCCAGAAGCTGCATTTTAGTTCCCTCGGGATATTTCAAAACAGTGTCCGTCATTTGATCAACGGTCTGTGCAGAAATAGGCTTGCCGCACTTGGGACAATGCGGAACACCGACTCTTGCGTATAAAAGTCTTAAATAATCGTATATTTCCGTAACCGTACCCACGGTAGAACGAGGGTTTTTAGAGGTAGTTTTCTGATCAATTGAAATAGCGGGAGAAAGACCGTCTATACTGTCTACGTCCGGCTTTTCCATTTGCCCCAGGAACATACGTGCATAAGAAGATAAAGACTCTATATACCTTCTTTGTCCTTCTGCATATATTGTCTCAAAAGCAAGAGAAGATTTTCCCGAGCCGCTCACTCCCGTCAAAACAACCATTTTATCTCTCGGAATGGTAACGTCGATATCCTTTAAATTATTTTCCCTTGCACCTTTTATTACAATCTTATCTATCATTTTTGTCTCCTCGCTTTGCAACATAATATTTATACCGCAAAAACCTTGAAATTACCTTATAAACTCAATCGACATATTTTTCAAATTCACGCATCAAATCACGCGCCGCTGCCGCCTTTTCAAACTCCATTTCCGCAGAAAAACCGATCATTGCGCTTCTTAAAAGATCAGCTGCAATCTGTGGTTCTACGCTTTCGTCAAGTGTAGGAACGAATCTCTTTGCCTTTTCATAAAGCACACTGAGAGTAAGCTCGGGGGCAGCATAGCCTTTCCCCTCATGTCCGGCCTCACCGATAACGGAACTGAGGGCATGACCCGTTTTTCGAGCACCCTTTCTTCCGCTGACAGAATCCGATTTACCCTCTGCCTTGGTGGATTCAATGACTTCACGGACCTCTTTAACGATGGTTGTCGGAACAATACCGTGTGCCTTGTTGTATTCAGACTGTATCTTACGTCTTCTTGCGGTTTCTTCAATCGCTCTTTTAAGTGAGTCGGTAATTGTGTCTGCATACATTATAACGCGTCCTTCCGCATTTCTGGCGGCTCTTCCTATAGTCTGTATAAGAGATGTTTCGGAACGCAAAAAACCTTCTTTGTCGGCATCCAGCACAGCCACAAGCGATACCTCGGGAATATCAAGACCTTCTCGCAGAAGATTAATACCCACAAGAACATCAAACACACCCAAGCGCAAATCACGGATAATCTCCATACGTTCAATCGTATAAACGTCTGAATGGAGATATCTTACCTTAATGTTCATGTTTTCAAGATATTCGGTGAGGCTCTCTGCCATTTTTTTAGTGAGTGTGGTAACAAGAACCCTTGTATTCTTATCTACACATTTACGTATTTCGTCAACAAGGTCATCCACCTGATTTGCAACAGGTCTTACAATTACTTCGGGGTCAAGCAAACCCGTAGGTCTTATAATCTGCTCCGCAAATTTAGAAGAACGGCTTCGCTCATATTCAGCAGGGGTCGCGCTTACGTATATTACCTGATTGGTCTTGCTCTCAAACTCTCCGAAATTAAGGGGTCTGTTGTCAAATGCAGACGGCAAACGGAAACCGTATTCCACAAGAGAAGTTTTTCGGGCTCTGTCTCCGTTATACATAGCTCTTATCTGCGGGACCGTAACGTGCGATTCGTCTATCATTATGACAAAGTCGTCCGGAAAATAGTCGAGCAAAGTATACGGCGCACTTCCCGGAGCTCTGCCGCTTATATACCTTGAATAATTTTCAATACCCTGGCAAAAACCCGTTTCACGCATCATTTCAACGTCCATACGAGTCCTCTGCTCTATACGGTATGCTTCAAGAAGCTTTCCTTGAGAATTAAAATACTCTACCTGAGTCTCCATATCCTGTAAAATCTGCTCCGTAGCTGCAAGAAGCTTTTCATTCGTGGTCGCATAGTGGGAAGCAGGAAAAACAGCAACGTGATTTCGCGAACCGTAAATTTCACCCGTAACAGAGTCGATTTCGGTAATGCGTTCAATTTCATCACCCCAGAACTCCACACGAATAAAATGTGTATTCATATCAGACGGAACAAGCTCCAACGTATCGCCTCTTACTCTGAAGCAATTACGTTCAAGTGCCATATCATTTCTCTCATACCGTATGGAAACAAGCTTGTCTATAACTTCATCTCTGTCCCTTTGCATACCTACCCGCAAGGACAGCATGAGATCTGTATAATCCTCAGGATCTCCCAAGCCGTATATGCACGATACACTCGCCACAATGATAACGTCTCGCCTTTCAAACAAAGCCGCCGTAGCAGAGTGTCGCAATCTGTCGATTTCTTCGTTTGCCTGTGAATTTTTCTCTATATAGGTATCCGAGGCGGCAATATAAGCCTCGGGCTGATAATAATCGTAATATGATACAAAATATTCGACACAGTTTTCGGGAAAAAACTCTCTGAATTCACTGCACAGCTGCGCGGCAAGAGTCTTATTATGTGCAATAACAAGAGTAGGTCTCTGAACCTCCTCTATCACCTTCGCCATGGTATACGTTTTTCCCGAACCCGTAACACCCAAAAGTGTCTGGGCATGTTCACCCTGCTTCAGTCCGTCAGACAATGCTTTAATCGCCTCCGGCTGATCACCGGTAGGACTGAACTTTGAAACTAACTTAAATTTCTCCATATAGCCGCCTCCCGAATGTAACATACCCTAATTTATTAGGATATATTATCATATCACAGCCACACAAATTTTTCAAGCATTTTTCGAACATTTGACCGCATAAAAAGAGACGACAATTCATGTCGCCGATTCAAAAAATTTTTTCAAAAAAAGGGTTGACAACCCTGCCATCATAATGCTATACTAATCAAGTCGCTTGACAAAAGCGATACAAACAAACGGCTCCTTGGTCAAGAGGCTAAGACGCCGCCCTCTCACGGCGGAAACAGGGGTTCGATTCCCCTAGGAGTCACCAAGACAGACAAGGTTTTCCCTTGTCTGTTTTTTTATTCTTATAAAATAAATCAGCCCCCTTTTTCATTTTCGTTATTATTTAATAATTCTCTGCACCAACATACATCCCGGTGATTTTTGCACTTTGGACACCCGGAACCTCCGGGCCGAATTTCAAAGTCGCACCATCTATAACTCTTCTGTTTTCTTTTTATTTTGCAACAGTTTTTTATTTGTCGCAAGGTTTATAACATAACATTCTTTAAATCTTGAACATTCACAATTTTTGCAGTATAATACGGCAAGGTGGTGATGGAATGAAAAAAGTAATAGCTGTTATTGCTACACTTATTCTTACGATTGTTTGTTTTGTGGGCTTGGTTGTGCTATGTGGGCTTTTTGTTGAAAAGGCTTTGTTGCCATCAGATTACTTATTTTATGAAAACACACCGCTTGCTTCTTATTTGTTGGCGCCTTTGTTAGCAATCCCATCTTTTGTTATTTCGTATCTTATCGTTTATTTTCTCAATAAAAAAATCACTTCTGCAAAAGATGATTTTTTGCATTATGCAGGTATTGCAAAAGCCTTTGGAAAATGGAATCTTGTTATTATTGCGGTATGGGTCATTGCTACGTATCTTTCTCTGACAAGTTTAACATGCGTTACAAAAAACAAAATCATTGTGGTATCGCCCTTTAATCTGAAAGGTCAGATATACAATTACTCCGACGTTGAGCAGATTAACACAGGGTTTGGTAACAAAAAAATCGCTTTATATGAATATAAATCAGAGGGAAGCTTTTATTATAAAATTTCACTTGACGGCAAGGAATATGTATTTCACATTCCGACCGTAAATCCGGATATTGACAGATATAATGATACTTATCTGGAACTGGAAGAATTTGACCGGGCGCTATGTGAACTAAATATTCCCAAGAAGTCGAACCGAAAAGGGTATGAAAAGTGTGATTTCGATCAAGAGTATGTAGATAGGTTTTTAAGAATTATAGAGAGAAACAGCAATTAAAACGTAAAAAAAGCAACCAATCAATGCATAGGGAAAACCCAAACAAACCCGTCTGCATCAATTGTTTGCTTTTCATTTTAATTGTTAGAAAAAGCAAGACACTTTAACAAAATTCACTTAAGCAACATCATCAAAGCATCGCCCTTTGCCACAGTCTGTCCAAAAAAATTTCTGGTCGTATTGTCGGACTTTTGATATCTGCCGAGAAGCTTGCCGTAAAAGTCTCTCAGTTCTTTGTCTCCGTTGCTGAAGGTTTCAACAGTTCCCAGAATTTTTCCGTAAAAATCTCTGATTGTTTCTTTTGCCATTCCGGCTTCCTCCTTAAAGTTTATTGACTGCAATCACATTCGTTATCCTTGATGCGCGACAATGTAATGTTCCATATATAGCCGAAAACTGCGTTGTTTTCTGCCAAATAGAAGAAATATTCATTATCCTCGTCATCCATTATTAAAGCATTGATTTCTGCATCCGGGAATCTGCCGCCATACTCAGAATTATTAAGATAGCAAAAAACTTTATTTGATTCCATATAAAACTCAACGTTCTCGTCTTCAAAGTAGTTCAGCGCAACGTCGTTAACGTTTTCCGGATACGCAGAGTCAGTGGTAAAGCCGTAAAGAATGTTCTTCAGCTGAACAAATGCTTCAGGTGTTTCCTCCGGATAAAGTTCCTCGATATAATCATCAATCAAATTGATAATATACTCAATGCCTTCGGGAGAGATAATTTTTTCACGAAATGCCTGTTTTGCCTCTTCAAAGGTATAAAACGTCTCGATTTTTTTGCCCTCAAAATCAACAAATTCCAATTTAAACGACTTTTTCATAAAATTCTCCTCTATGTGGTGTATCATATTTGTCAACTGATATTTTAATACTTTTGTAATTAAAAAGTCCTTTGCTGACAGCACTGTCCTAAAATATCCATCTAAACAGAATTACACTAAATAATACCTCATATGTTATAACATATGAGGTATTAAAAAGGGTACTTTCTGAAAATACGGCTCAGTTAATTACTGCCTGTTTACTGTATGCACAATTATCTTATCGCCATACATAGCCTTTACTCGTTTTCTGGCCTCATCGTCATTATTCGCATGAACATATTCATACGAAATTCCGAGTTTGTCAACCCAAGAAAACGAAACCTTATAAGTATACATTTAATATGCCCTCCTTTCGTAATTAGTTAACAATGTCACATCACCCCTCCTGTCAAAGAGTGAAAAACATACTTAAACAAATTTTTCTTATCCACGGTAGACTAAGCGCCCGGTGCTTTTTTCTATTCTGTGACAACTTTAATGTGATTCTCCTTGGCATATTTTTCAGCATAGCTTCCTGTAACTGTAAATATCGTAATTTTATCACATTCATCAAACGCCGAATCACCAATGCTAGTAACACTTTCCGGAAGAACTATTTTTTCGAGGTTTTCACAACCACAGAACGCCCTATTACCAATGCTAGTAACACTTTCCGGAAGAACTATTTTTTTGAGGTTTTGACAATCCTCAAACGCCGAAGCACCAATGCTTATAACTCCATTAGGAACAACCACTTCATTGTCATTTCCTTTATATTTTTCCAACACACTATTTCTGATTACAAAATCCTCTTGCAACATAAAACCCTCCCAATAAATTATCATAAAATCGTTATAGTCCTTCTGCATAATACTGTCAATTAGCAAGCAAAGCCATCATGTACGAAGACACACCCTTTATAAATATCACTTACGTTGACTACCTCCTGGCAAGTTTTTTACAATTCCTTGTATCACTGATTTTACAACATATCTTTAAAAATGTCCTGTGCTGACAGCACAGTTTTACAAATTGCATAACACTTTTTAGTGCTATATCACTAATTATACAATTTAGCAAACCTTTTGTCAACAATTTTTAGTGATATATAACTAACATTCCACCGGTGTAGTGATATATCATCATTTATATGGACAAACTAACGTTGAGGTGATAACTATGGGTATTTGTGAATTTACCGTTAACAGAATTTATGAGCTTTGCCGCGAGCGCAAAATCACGCCTAACGCCCTTAGCTATATGGCAGGTGTTCCCCAGGCGACTATCAAAAGCATCCTGAACGGCGAAAGCAAAAATCCGGGAATCGTAACCTTGAAAAAAATCTGCGACGGTCTTGAAATCACGCTGATAGAATTTTTTGAAACTCCCGAATACAAAAATCTGGAACAGGAACTTAAATAATAAATTCCTTTGAGCCTAATTTACACGCGCTGAAAAAGGCATCCTTTACCTCTAAATAATGTATCTGGGAGGTAAGCTCAAACAGCTCCTCAAAGCATTTCGTCTGTTCTTCATTCATTAAGGCTCTCAGCTCCCTCTCCTTTTGCAATGCTTCTTTTGCAATTAAGGAATATTCCGGGTCATCTGCCGTGTTTTTTTTAGAAAGATAATCAGAAAACAAATTGCCTATTACTTTTTCCACAATGAAGCCTCCGTTTGCTTTTATATTTTAATGCTTTTATCGCAAAAAAGTCCTGTGCTGACAGCACAGTTTCCTCAAAAGAAAACGCCTGTCGGTGTCAGCAGGCGTTTTTTGAAACATTTATTGAAATTCAGCCGATAATGTCGTATAATGTCTTGAACTACAATATTTCAGGTGACGAATTATGGCAAATGATTTTCAAAGAGACACTTCCGAAATTCTTAAAGAGTTAGAGAATTGCTCCGACTTCAAAAGTTTTTACCACGAAAATAAAGAATATCTGGCAACTGCGGACCTGTCCGCTATGCTTAACGACCTTGCCGACAGCAAAGGTTTGAAACGGTCACAGATTTTTAAACAGGCTGAACTTTCTGAAAACTACGGCTATCAGATTTTTTCAGGCATTCGTGTGCCTGAGCGAAACAAGGTAATAATGCTTGCCTTCGGTATGGGGTTAAACCTTGACGAAACACAAAAGCTGTTGAAATGCGCCGACTATCAGACACTTTACGTGAAACTTCCCTTTGACAGCATCATCGTATACGGCCTGTGCAAGGGATTGTCGGTAATGGAAGTCAACGAGCTTCTGTTCGAGTACGGTGAGAACACACTTTCCTGAGGTATTGGCACCATGAAAAAATGTCCGTATTGCAAGTCAGAATTGACCGATAATGCACAGTTTTGTCTGTACTGTATGAAATCTTTAGACGAAAAAACTGTATTGTCCGCGGCAACGGTGAAAAAGAAACCGTTACCGTGGATTTTGCTTGCACTTCTGGGACTTTCCTTGGTAATAATTATAATCATTTTGTCCATTGCTTTTGGTGAAAAGGCGCCTGACGATGACGATAAGGACAATTCTTTGGCAACACCCCACAGCCCTGCAGCTATTGCTACAGAAGGACCTATTTCTACAGCCACAGTTACTTCTACGGCTACAATAACGTCCACTGTGAACCCTACGGCGACCGCTGCTTCAACGTCCACCAAGAAGCCCACAGCGACGGCTACTACGAAGCCCACGGCGACACCTACTACGATGCCTACGACGACACCTACTACGAAGCCCACCATGAATCCTACAGCGACACCTACTACGAAGACCACCATGAATCCTACAGCGACACCTACTGCAACGCCTCCACCGAAGCCTACGGCGACACCTACCACGAAGCCTACTACTACACCTACCGCAACGCCCACCATGAATCCAACGGCGACACCTACCGCAACGCCAACCATGAATCCAACGGCGACACCTACCACGAAGCCCACGGCTACACCTACTGCAACGCCAACCGTTGTTCCAACAGCAAAGCCCACCGCTACCTACAGCTACCGTGATGCAGTTTCTACAGACGACTTCAACAACTCTTCCTCCATTACCGCCAATGCAATAGTATTAACAGGCATTATTATTCCCGACGAAAACGGAGTTTACTATATTCCGGAGATGATTGAAGGAAAAAAAGTAGTTGCGATTACGGCGGATTTTTCATCAAACACGGAAATCGCTGTGACCATAAAAAAAATTGTTATCCCCTCTACGGTAAGAACAGTGTGGGCAGGTTCCTTTTCAAACTGTGTAAACTTATCGGAGATTTACCTCTGCGGAAAGGGTACGTCACAGACTATTGAGGTTGAAAAGAAGGCGCTGCCTGACTTGACTTTGAGAAACTTTGAGATTACGTTTCATTGTGACAGCACTTGCATGAACAGAGACCTTTGGCAATACAGTTCCCGTGCATACGCATACAACGCAAAATACGAAGAATGGGATCCTTCAACCCCCATATAATCAAGTTTAAAACGAGGCAAAAATGACAAGAGACGAATACGTAAATGACTTTCGAAAAACATACTCCATTGTGAGCAAGCTTGCCGAAAAAAACGGTTGCATGGTGCTGCGAATGCGACATAAAACGCTGCAGAAAGACATCGTACTTCACAGCCTTCCCCTAGCAATGCCAATATACAGGGAACTTATGGGTATTCGCCACGAAAACTTGCCGATCATATACGATTGTGTCGATTTGGACGACGGTCAGATCGTGTTGGAAGAATTTATTGACGGGCAGACTGTTGCCCAGGTGCTTGAAACAGGAAAATACAAAAAGTCAGGAGCCCGCACGGTAATACTTTCCCTTTGCAACGCCCTTGGCGTATTGCACGATAAAGGCTTTGTCCACCGCGATATCAAGCCCGAAAATATAATGATTCGCGACAACGGCACCGTCGTTTTGCTGGACTTTAATGCCTCCCGAAAAATAACCAAAGACTCGCCTGAAAAAAATGATTGCAACGCAAAGGATACCGTGATAATGGGCACGGTGGGATATGCATCTCCCGAGCAACTCGGCATTACACAGACAGATGAGAGAGCTGATATATACGCCACGGGAATATTACTTAACGTAATGCTTACAGGCACCCACCCAAGCACCCGGCTTGCAAAGGGCCGTTACGGCAGAATTGTTTCAAAGTGCGCTGCAATAAGCCCCGACGACCGTTATCAGACAGCAGCGGAATTGGCAAGAGCGACTTTGGGAAAGTTGCCTTATGTATTGCTGAATAGCTAAAGAATAGCCCCGAAATTTGCTTTTAAATCAAATTTCGGGGCTATTGTGTGGCTTTTTTGCAGCCCCTTTTTTACACCTTAAATAAAACAAACCCTGCAATGGCAAGTAATATACCTATTAACTTTTTTATTTCAAATTCCGCCTTTTCCACACCGAACATTCCGAAAAGCTCAATAAGGTATGCCGCCAAAAGCTGTGTTGTAACGATTACAAGAGTTGCCTTGGCAGGGCTTGCAAGAGAAATGCTTTTTATAACCGTAAAAGTAATACAAGCCCCTATCACACCGCCAAGCAGCAGGTATTTTCTGTCTATATCAAACAGTGCAGAAACACTTCCGTGTCTTCCCGAAAAAAGCCACGCAAGCACGCACGTCGCAAAGGCAGTAAGCTGTACAAACGCCGCAGACACCCAAATTCCGCTTTGCTTTGTAAGCTCCGTGTTAAAAACACCCTGTACACTCATTAAAATACCGGACAAAGCCGCAATCAAAATTCCTGCTATCATAAAAGCCCTCTTCCGCAAAAACAATAATCTATAATAAATTATTATCTCCGCAAAAGAGGGCACTATTCATTTATGAAAGATAATTAAGGAAACGCTCCAACTCATACATTACAAGTCTACGCAGATCCTCCTCGTTCGATTCATTGTCTATTACAACGTCCGCAAGTTCGCTGTACTCACGGTTTGAAAGCTGCGAAGCTATACGAAGTTGCGCCTCACGCTCACTGATACCGCTTCGAGCCATTACGCGCTCCGTTCGAAGGTCATCATTTGCAACAACCGCCCAAACACAGTCTGCCGTATCGAAAAAACCGTCTTCAATGGGAATCGGCACGTCAAGCACCGCAAATTTTGCATTATCATTTCGTGCTTTTTCTACTCTTTCCTTAATCTCTGCCGAAACATATTTATGTACTATGCCGTTAAGCACCCCCAGCTTTTCACTTTCAGCAAAGACAATTCCCGCAAGTAAAGTCCTGTTAAGCTCGCCTCCAGGCAATAAAACCTCTTCTCCGAAGTAATCAACAATTTCATAATATGCTTTACAGCCTTTTTTCTGCTGCATACTTGCAATCTTATCTGCATCAATAACTACGCCTCCCTGCTCTGCCAAAATTCTGCAGACAGTAGACTTTCCTGTTCCGGTCCCTCCGGTAACGCCCAACACTCTCATATAAAATTACTCCTTTTACTTAAGCTCTTCCCAGGGTTCGCTGGTTTACGAATATTTCAGCTAATTCGTAAATCAGCAAACCCTGGGACTCCTATTTTTCTCGGGGATATCTCAACGCCTCTCAACCTTTTGTTTTTAGTTGTGTTTTTTTGCGAATATTTCCCGCAATCCACTAATCCACCTGCAATAAATAATGTTTTCTCGGGGATATCTCAGCTAATCCCCGAAAAACATTATTTATTGCACTCATTCCAACAATACCCCATAGACACCGACACCGGGAGGGGCACTGAAAGTTCAACTACGTTTTCCATACATTCTTTAAGAAGTTGCTTTACTTCCTCGGCCTCTTCTTCGGCAGCATCTATAAGCAATTCATCATGTACCTGCAATATCAGGTGGCTGTTCAGCTTTCTTCTCTTAAGCTCTTTGTATACACTTACCATTGCCATCTTCATAATATCAGCAGCGGCACCCTGTATTGGCATGTTCATGGCAACTCTTTCGCCAAACTGCCTTATCATATACTTAGAAGAAGAAAGCTCAGGCAAGTATCTGCGTCTGCCGAAAGGAGTCTCTGCATAGCCCTTGCGCTTTGCAAAAGAAATCAAATCGTTGAGAAAATCATGCACTTGGGGATATTTTTTGAAATATCCGTCAATATAACCTTTTGCCTCTTTCCATGAAATATCCAGGTCTTTCGCAAGACCGAATTCGCTTATTCCGTATACAATACCGAAATTAACAGCCTTTGCCTCACTTCTCATTCTCGGAGTTACTTCAGAAAGCGGAACTCCGTTTACCTGAGAAGCAGTAATGGCATGTATGTCCTCATTATCATTGAAAGCCTTAACCATGGTTGTGTCACCCGACATATCGGCAAGCAGCCTCAATTCAATCTGGGAATAGTCTGCATCTATTAAAACTCTGCCCGGAGCACTTGCAAAGAAAGCTTTACGAATAAGTCTGCCGAGTTCATGCCTTGTGGGAATATTTTGTAAATTCGGTTCACTGCTGCTCAATCGTCCCGTAGCAGTAACAGTCTGATTAAAGTTAGAATGAACCTTGCCTGTTGCAGGGTTTATTACCGAAACAAATCCGTCAATGTACGTAGATTTCAGCTTTGCATTTTGCCTGTATTCCATAATGAGCGGAACAATAGGATGCTCCGAAACAAGTTTTTCCAATACCTCCTGTCCGGTTTTATATCCTGTTTTGCTCTTTTTTCCACCGGGCAGCTTAAGTTCCTCAAAAAGTACTTCTCCAAGCTGTTTAGGAGAGTTTATATTAAACTCATGACCCGCAAATCCGTATATTTTTTCCGTAAGTTCGGTAATGCGGTCACCAAACGCTTTTCCCTCCTCAATAAGCACGTCTTTTGAAACGGTAAAGCCTCGGTATTCAAATTCAACAAGCACGTCTACAAGGGGCAGTTCAACGTTAACGTAAAGCTCCGTCATGTCGTTGCTTTCAAGTAAATCAAAAGCCTTCTGTGCGGTATACGGCATAACGCCTATGCCCTCAGCATCTGCTCCGGTAAAATATCTGCACGCCTCACCTAACGTATCATTGCGCCTTGTAGAATCGGCAAGATACGCAGCTATCGATATATCGCACCAAAGACCTTGCATCTCTATTCCGTTTCGTCTCAGCCACAGAACAAAATCCTTGGCTTTAAAAAAGCACTTTTTTATATCGGTATTTTCGAAAACAGCCCTTGTTTTCTCAAGAAACAAAGTCTCCATAGACAAGAATCCCAAATCTATACGGTAGAACAATTCTCCGCCGTCATACAAATCCAGAGTGGAAACGCTTCCATCGACTTCATCGCAAGTATATTCAATATATAAGTACTCACAAGCATCTGAGATATTGATTTTTTGAATATCATCGGGCATTAATATATCAAGATAAGGCTTGTCCAAAAAATGAATTTTTGCGGCTTCTGCATCGACGTCGTCCGAACCTATATTTTCGGAAAAGTCACTTGCGGCATTTGCTGTCGCAAGCTCTTCTAGCTTCAGTTTTTTTATAAGCTGTTTAAACTCAAGCCTCACAAAAAGTTTGTATAAAATAGGATAATCGTATTCTTTTATTGCCAGCTTGTCAATACAAAACGACTCCCCTTCGCAGCAGGGAATTTCCGCCAAAGGAACGTCACAATTGATTCTTGCGAGGGTCTGACTCAAATATGCAAGCTCTTTGTTTTCAATCAACTTCTGTCTAAGTGCATTTTTCTTAATATTTTCAACGTTTGCATATATATTTTCAAGGGAAGAAAATTCGCAAAGCAGCTGAGCAGCAGTCTTTTCTCCCACGCCGGGAACTCCCGGAATATTATCCGATGAATCACCCATTAAAGCCTTCATATCGACAACCTGCTCAGGCGAAACACCCAACAGTTTTTCCCTTACCGCATCGGGTGTCATAACCGAAACAACCGTAGTTCCCTGTTTGGTAACAGGAAGAAGCACGTTAGTATTCTCCGTAACAAGCTGTAACGAGTCCTTGTCTCCCGTTAAAATAATACATTTTATTCCGTTGTCCCGTGCAATTTTAGCACATGTGCCTATAATGTCATCTGCCTCATAACCTTCCAGTTCAAGGCACGTGCAGTTCATCGCTGAAAGAACTTCCTTAATCACAGGCATCTGCTCTGCAAGTTCAGGCGGCATTCCTTTACGGGTAGCCTTGTAGCCATCATACATTTTATGTCTGAAGGTAGGCGCTTTAAGGTCAAATGCAACAGCTATATGAGAAGGTTTTTCGTCGCCCACAACCTTAAGAAAAATATTTAAAAACCCAAAAACCGCGCCCGTAAACAAGCCCTCTGCATTTTGAAGCATACCGGACTGAGTTCCGTAAAAGGCACGGTTCATAATACTGTTTCCGTCAATAAGTAAAAGCTTGTCCACGTAAGTTTCCCCCTTCTCTTTGAAACATTATACCCTCAATCCTCTTTTTTATCAACCGATTTTCCGACAATAAACAAGAATCTTTTTTTCTGATTGCAAAAGAGACTACTCTTCCGTTTTTACAGAATTGCAGTCTCTCCTTGCTTTATGATGGTATTTTACTTTTTGTTTATTTTTCTCTTCTTGCCGTATGCCGACAAGAGAACAAACACGCTGCCGCTGATAACTAAAAATGCAATCCACATTGTCGCATCACTGCTGTCGCCTGTCGGAGGAGAAGCGATGATATCATCATTTTCCACCCATTTTGCATAGATAGTAACGTCGTTGTTAACAGCTGTATCAAACATAAACTCATTTCCGGGGCTGCAAGCCTCGTCGGTATACCAACCGCCAAAGGTATATCCTTCTTTTTCCGTTTTCAGCACTTTAGAGAAGTCATCGACACCAAACATCTCACAATAAGCATCGTTTAGCGATTTACCTGCAGGTACAAGTGCCCTCATACTGTTTTTAAGTCCTTCAATATCTACGTAATAACCCAAGGGAGTTATTTCAATATCCTTAGCAACCGTATCTCCCGCCAAAATCGTGCTGTAGTAAGCATTGTTTTCATCATCGTATATTTCACCGATATCAGCACCGTCAGGAGCAGAAAGCACCAATTTCCCGTTCACCGTAAGACCCTTGCAAGCAAAAATTCCGTAATCTCCGCCTGCCTTAACATTCAATCTTGTACCTTCAATCCAAGGACCGTAATCCGATATTTTCGTTTCCGTGCTGTCGATAATAACGTTGCCGCTTAAAGAATATATTCCGTTGCCCTCAGCATTAACAGACACGTCGCTGTCGATAATCGTAATATCTTTCTGAGTATAAATGCCGCTTTGCTGAGACTCTATATAAACCTTTGCAGCATTCTTAACAATTACTTCTCCTTGTACGGATTTGATTGCATCACACGTGCTTTCCGCAGACAAAGAAACCCCGTCAATTACAATGTCTTTCTCGGCCTCTACGGCAAAACTGCCGCCTAAATGCACTCCGCCGTCACCTACGACAGACAGGCTGTCTTTAACGACTATACAATTCCTCAAGGTATTTTCCGCAGAATCACTTGATGTGTTTATCAAAGTATTATCGCCGACAAGCTCAATTATAAGTGAGTCTTCACTGTAAATCACTGCCGAATATATCTCTCTTATACCGCTTTCGCCATTTTCATATACGTAGTAGGTATAACCGTCACCCTCATATTCGTATCCGTTCAGAGTAAGTGTTTTCGTCTCATCGTTATAAGACACTTTTCCGTCACCAAATACGTCAGAAGCATTATCCTCTGTAATTTTTACTCCGCCGACATAAACAGCGGGCCTTTCAATAACCTCAATTCTTCCGCTTCCCTTTACAGAACCGTAATCAACAGAGAAATTAGGATACTTGGTCAACAGAGGAGAATTATCAGCCTCTATGGTTCCGTTCTCAAATGCCTCTACGTAATTTGCAAGAACCATATAATCTTCCATAACGTAGTCAAGCACGTTTACTGCACCGTTTAACATTGCAAAGCCACCGCCAAGGTCACGCAAGGTGTAGTTGTAGCCTGCAAGATTATACGTTGCATCCATATCAAGTTCTTCCCATGTGTCAGTTTCTTTGTTATAAACCGTAACGTCAAAAACACGATATTTAACGGGTCCTGCAACCCATATATCCAGTTCTCCCGCCTGAGTGGTGTCTTCAACTGAAGTATCAACTTTATAGGTAATACCCGATACGTGCAAAAAGCTTCCATCCTCGGATTCTCCTGCATGGCGGGCACCCCATTCCAGCATATCAAGAATCTGCTGTCCCGTAACTGTCTGCAGACAAGCAACGTTGCCGAACGGATGAATATCTTTGCAGGTTTTGTAAGTAATATCACCGGTGATAGCCTGATTTCTGATACCGCCTCCGTTCATTACGGCAATATCCACGTCGAGGTTCATATTGTCAAAGAGAAAATACAGGGCATCTGCCGCAAAGTCTCCCGAATTGGTCTCTCCGTTTCTCACCAAACGATTTCCGTCATCATCATAATTATCAAACGTGACGTCGGAATAACCTATCTTCTGACCAAGCTTATCATCAATATCTTTCATCCACTTATCTTTTATTTCTTTTACGGACACGTCGTAAACAATCTCTGAACAGTTGTAAAAATCAGAACACAAGGCACCGGTTTCCTCATCGTATTCAATAAAATCGGTAGTAACGTCACCTGTTTCGGCATCAATAATCATCATACCTATACGATTAAAATACTCTCCGGTCTGTGTGAGAAGAACGTCGTTGCCGTCCTTGTCTTTTACGTTTTTACTTTCCATCACGGTATGTGAGTGTCCGTCAATAAATGCATCTAAACCGCATACTCCGGAGATGGTTTCTTCGCTTGTCCAAGGTGTCGAGGACGGATCTACGCCCAGATGTCCCAAAGCAATAACCTTTGTTGCGCCGTCTGCTCTCGCATCATCGATAGCCTTTTGAACGTCATTTCTCAGCTCGCGTCCGTCGTCCCCTCCCGATATTCCGTAAATAAAATTACCGTTTCCATCCTGAAAGTACGACGTCGATGATTTTGAAAAAGTTTCAGGCGTTGTAATTCCTACAAAAGCAACCTTCTCTTCTCCGCAATCAAACATTACATAGCTATCCAATACATTATCTCCGCGCACACCGCCGTTTTCATGGTAGAAGTTACAGGAGATATAAGAAAATTCTGCCCAATCGATAGCATTTAAGCAACCCTGCATATTGTAATCAAACTCATGATTTCCGAGAGTAGCAACGTCATAACCTGCAGCGTTCATCAACTTGATAATGTTTTCGCCTTTGTCCATGGCACCGTATGCGGTTCCCTGAATGTGATCTCCCGCATCTGCCAAAATAACGTGCTTGTACTTAGTCTGCAAATCATCCTTAATGCCGGCAATCACATCGTAGCTTAAACTACCGTCTATATACGTATGTACATCATTTGTATACAAAATCACGATATTCTCCGACAATTCAGCGTTTGATGCCATCGCAGAGAAAGGCAGATATGCCATCAGAAGCATCAACAATAAAGCAACAGCTAATACTCGCTTTTTAAAAACCAAAACATTTTTCATCTTTGCCGCCCCCTATAAATTATTATAAAGTCTCTTTCTGTTATCATATCAAAAGAACGCCGTCATTACAATAGCAAACACAATACATATTTTAATAAATCAGTTGAAACAGTTTCTTATAAAAGTTATAATGTATTCAGGCAAACCGTAAGTTTGTCACAAACTTTTTACAAGGAGTGTTATCTATGGCAAATGAAAATTCACCGAAAAGCGTGCCTTCCGTAAGAACGGCTTCTTCTAAAGGAGTTTTAAAGGTTCCCGAAATAATCGATACGGCCTCCGGCATAAAAATCTCGGATAAACTCATGAAATCCTTTATATTTACCACAGATGCCGCACTTATCAGAAACAGCAATGCAGATGCCGTACTGGCTCTTCACCCGTTTGTTTCTCAAATTACGATTATCCGTGCAATCATGACTGTAGCAGATATTCCCGTTTTTTGCGGTATCGGCGGAGGAACTTCTGATACCGAAAGAATGTCTAAATTTGCCTTTGAAAGTGAAGTCTTAGGTGCCCGTGGAATTGTTCTTAATGCAGCAGTATCGGACGAAGTAATAAAAATCATAAAAAAAGCGACCACGCTTCCCGTGATTCTTACCGTTACCAGTACAAAAGTAAACGTTTCCTCGCGTGTTGAAGCCGGTGTAGATATTTTTAACGTGTCAGCAGGAGCGGATACCCCTGAGGTCGTAAAATACGTAAAAAGTATTCTCCCCGACCTTCCTGTGATTGCAAGCGGAGGACCGACGGATGAGTCAATTGCAGCAACCATAGCCGCAGGAGCTAATGCAATCACATATACGCCGCCTCCGGTCGCTGAAATTTTTAAAAATATGATGGATAAGTACAGAAACCTATTTTAATTAAATTCAAACAAAGGATCTTTTGTTTCATGAACAGCTATAAAAAGCCTTCTTTAACTCAAAACGAAAAGAAACATTTCGCTATGCAAATCACCGCATGGCTTATTTCCTTTTTTGTCTTTATTTCATATTTTTTTGTCGGAAGTCTCCTTTTTTCTTCTCCGACAAACGCTGCTCAGCCTGATAGCACCGCCCCCAATTACGATTTGATTTTTGAGGAGCTGAACAAATCGGAAGACATCTCATATATGCTGTATGATACGGAAAAAGGACAGGTCCTTTTGAATAAAGATAATACCGAACGTACAAACGCATCTCTTCTTGCAAAAATGATGACGTGCTATATTGTTATTGAAAACAGTGACTTTACAGACAAAATTATAGCTGATCAAACAACTGTCTCTTTAGATGAAAAGCACGTCCTCACAAAAGGTGTTTCCTACAGCATCGACACGCTTGTCGGCACAGCACTTATGGACAATGCCGACAACGTACTCAGATTTTTGGCAGAAAAAGTGCCCATAAAAAATACCGAATCTGAATCATTTGTCGCTTACATGAATGAAAAAGCACTTGAATTCGGTATGAATAACACATTCTTTACGAACGCTGACGGCAGTGAAAGCGATTTACAAAAAACGACAGTTTACGATACCGTTCTTTTTTTGAAGAACGCTTTGCGAAACAGTCGGTTTAAAAAAATATATTGCTCTCCCGTGACAGTGAGCTGGGATGGAGTCATTATCGAAAACCAAAATAATATAGTTATCGAAAACACAACGTCTACGCTCGGCGGAAGCCTCGGGTATTTCAACAACACCGAGCAACAGGCTACGACAACGTATTATTTTGAAAGCGCAACCTCTAACATTCTTGACTACAAGAGTATCATACTCGTTGTATCCGGTGTTGCCGCAGAGAATTACGCCGATGCTCAAAAGGCATTACTTGACCGATTTAACAATACCTGGAATAAAACTTTATACCATAAAAAGGGTGAAGTATTCGGCATAATGGCAATCGGCTCGGAAAGTCTTTATCTTGAAACCGACAGAGATATATATTTTTACGTGCCCGAGGGGGAGTCCAACTATATAGAAAACATGAGTTACTCCTACGCAGAAGGTTACTCACCTGACGTTATCACTGCGCCGATTTCATCCGGAACAGAAATTTGCACGGTTCAGTATCGGTTAAAGGATAACAGCACCTTCCAGGTTGTTTTGCATGCCCAAAACACAATAGTTTCGGAAAAATCAACAGTCAATCATATGGCTGAGCTGATGAACAAATATCCTGAGCTTTTTATAAGCATTTTCGTTTTATTTGGAATTGCAATGTTCTGTTCCGTCAAAAAAATAAGCACCCACTTTTTAACAAAGTGAGTGCCTTTTCAATTATTTATGAATTACTTTATAAATCACTTTTTATCTGCAAGAACCTTTTTCAGATTTGCAAAACGGGGCAAGCCATCTTGCTCAGGAGGACAAGACAAGCCTTGTACAAGAGGCAAAGCATAGTCCACAAACTCCTTAGTAACAAAATTACCCTCTTCATTAATCCATTCACGAGGAACCTTTTTCTCAGTATTAGCCATAAGCTCAAGCGGAACAACGGTAACGTTGCACTTATAGTTTCCATTTGAATCTTTTGCTCTTTCAAAGGATACACAGCTGTCGGTGTGACCTTCTATCGCATAACGCACAGCGGCAGAACCTGCTTCAAAGGCCTCTTCAACATCCACCTTAGATGCACAATGAGATGCACATCTCTGGAGCAAGCTGAATTCGATAGCTCTTGCCTTGATTCCGGGGAAAGCTTCTTTTACAAATGACAACAAAACATCTGCTACGCCGCCGAGCTGTGCATGTCCGAAATTATCTCTTACACCGCAATCAGCAACGTACTTATCATCAGCGTATCTTATACCCTCTGAAACAGCGACCATAATGCTCTTCTTCTCATCATAAATACGCTTAACTTCTTTCAAGAACTGCTCCTTATCAAAGGGAACTTCCGGTAAGTAAATCAAATCAGGACCGATGCCCTTAGCCGTAGCAAGAGCGGCAGAAGCAGTGAGCCAGCCCGCATTTCTTCCCATAATCTCAACAATACAAACAGCGCCTGAGCCGTAAACCTGAGAATCAAGACACATTTCCATTATTGAAGTAGAAATATATTTTGCGGCACTTCCGAAACCGGGACAGTGGTCGGTAGCGAAAAGGTCATTATCAATGGTCTTAGGAACCCCGATAACACGGCAATCATAACCTACCTTTTTCATATATTTACTAACCTTGTTACAGGTGTCCATAGAGTCGTTTCCACCGTTATAGAAAAAGTATCTTATATCATACTTTTTAAAAACTTCAAGAAGCCTTACATAGTCAGTATCGTCAACGTCAGGATCAGTAAGCTTATATCGCACAGAGCCCAAAGCAGAAGAAGGAGTAGTCTTAAGAAGCAAGAGTTCTTCTGTATCTTCCTTCGAGATATCATAAAATTCCTCGTTTAAAATACCTTTAATTCCATGTGCAGCTCCGTAAACTGCGGTAATACAGTCATGCTTTAAAGCTTCCGTAAAAACGCCTGCAGCACTTGAATTAATAACAGAGGTAGGACCTCCCGACTGACCGAAAATAACAGCACCTTTTAATTCTGACATATAAAGTTTGCCCAACGAACAAATAAATTTGCGGCTTTCACATATCACACCGCTGAGGAACGCCGGACATGCCTCCCTTCAATCATTATTTTATACACTTCGTTTCTTAATATTATCACACACGTATAAAAAAAACAAGTATATTATAAATAAAATAAAACAATCCGAAGCAAGCGCTCATATCCGCACTTATTTCGGATTGTTAATCATTTTAATTCATTTTTGCGGCAAAGTAAGAATTAAGCCTTTCCTTCACAGCCGAGAACGTTTGTAATCTTGTGTGCAACCATTCCCTTGATAGCCTCTCTTGCGGGCTTAAGGTATTGTCTGGGGTCAAAGTGAGCAGGGTTCTCAGCAAGATACTTTCTTACGCTTCCTGTCATAGCAAGTCTGAGGTCAGAGTCAATATTGATCTTACAAACTGCCATTGTAGCTGCCTTTCTGAGCATATCCTCGGGAATACCGATAGCATCAGGCATACGACCGCCGTAAGTATTGATCATCTCAACATACTCAGGGATAACGGAAGAAGCGCCGTGGAGAACAATCGGGAATCCGGGAAGTCTCTTTTCAACCTCTTCAAGAATATCAAAACGAAGCTGAGGCTTCTGACCGGGCTTAAACTTATATGCGCCGTGGCTGGTTCCTATAGCGATAGCAAGTGAGTCAACACCTGTTCTCTCTACGAATTCCTGTACCTGAGCGGGATTTGTATAAGAAGCATCCTCTGCAGATACGTTAACTGCATCCTCAATACCTGCAAGACGTCCGAGCTCACCCTCTACGGTAACACCGCGAGCATGTGCATATTCAACTACCTTCTTAGTAACTGCGATATTCTCTTCGAAATCGTAGTGTGAACCGTCGATCATTACGGAAGTAAAACCGCCGTCGATACAAGACTTACAAATTTCGAAAGAATCTCCGTGGTCAAGGTGAAGCGCAATAGGAAGACCTGTCTCGATAACAGCAGCCTCAACGAGCTTTACAAGATAAGTATGGTTAGCGTATTTTCTTGCACCTGCAGAAACCTGAAGAATAAGGGGTGCATTGAGCTCCTTACCTGCCTCTGTGATACCCTGGATGATCTCCATGTTGTTAACGTTGAAAGCACCGATAGCGTAACCGCCCTTGTAAGCCTTCTCAAACATTTCCTTAGTAGAAACTAATGGCATTTAAAAACATCTCCTTTAAAAATAAATAATATAAACGTGTTTTTCAGCACTTTTCCGGTTCGGGGTAGCTGACACCCTTTGTATCTACGGTCGCACTCTCAATAACCACATCATCAATGGGCTTGGGAGACTGTGAGCCGGGATTTCTTACCGGACATGTAGCAATGGCATCGATAACGTCAAGACCGCTTATCGCTTTTCCGAAAGCTGCATACTGACCGTCAAGGAAAGTACCCCTGTCACCATGCATTAAGAAGAACTGCGATCCTGCGGAATCGGGATGCATGGCTCTTGCCATCGAGATTACGCCATCTGTGTGGGAAAGCTCGTTGTTAAAGCCATTCATCGCAAACTCACCTTTAATGGAATACCCCGGACCACCGGTTCCGGTGCCGTTAGGACAACCGCCCTGAATCATGAAGCCGGGAATTACTCTATGAAATGTAAGGCCGTTATAGAAGCCCTTGCTCACAAGTGAAATAAAATTATTAACCGTGTTAGGCGCGATTTCGGGATAAAGCTCCACCTCTATCATGCCGTAATTTTTAATTTTTAAGGTAACTACGGGATTGCTCATTATAATAATTCTCCTCTCGTATATTTAAGCCTTCTCAGGCTCGGGATAGTCAACACCCTTGGTATCAACCGTCATTTTGGTGATAGTTACGGTCTTAACGGGTGTAGAACCGGAAGAACCGCCTACCTTACATTCAGCTATTTCGTTTACCACGTCCATACCTGAAATTACCTTGCCGAAAGCCGCGTATTGACCGTCAAGGTGCGGCGAAGTCTTGTGCATGATAAAGAACTGACATCCGGCAGAATCATTGCTGTAACTGCCTCTTGCCATCGAAATAACACCCTCAGTATGCTTTAAATCATTTTTAAAGCCGTTTGCTGAAAACTCGCCCTTTATCTTGTAGCCCGGATCGCCCGTGCCGTTACCCTTAGGACATCCGCCTTGTATCATAAAGTTCTCGATAACACGATGGAACGTAAGTCCGTCATAAAAGCCCTTCTCTACGAGTGAAATAAAGTTATTTACGGTATTGGGTGCTACCTCGGGGTAAAGCTCGATAAACACCGTTCCGTAATCCTCAACCACCATCTGCACAACGGGGTGTGCATCGTCATTAAACGCATCATCGGTAAGCTCTGCATCCTTAAAGTCTACCTCATCGTCCTTACAGCTTGTAAAAAAACAAGCGCCGAGACACAGGCAAAGCAAAACACAAATTATCTTTGAAAATTTATTTTTCATGATTATAAACCTCTGTTGTAATAGTTGATAAGGCATCCCGAAAGAATGATATCCTTTTCGGATTCCGTAAGACCACTGAGCTTCAGTTTAAGTTCAAAGCTGCTGCCGTCCTTCTTGTAAACGGTTGCATTAACGTCCTCACAGCCTGTTGAAACAGCAGTCTTTATACCTTCTATAAATATCCTGTCACCGTTTTCTATTGCGCCGTTAAAAATGTCATTATTTTCATCAGCAAGCGTAAGCGGTAACATTCCCCAGTTTATAAGGTTGCTGCGATAACGCTTGGTAGCGTAGGCAATTGAAATATTCGCCTGTCCGCCGAGAACCTTTTGACAAGATGCAGCCTGCTCTCTTGCAGAACCGTCACCGGGTCGCTTTGCAATAACAACGCTTCCGATAGAAGTATTATCGGCGTTTGCACCCTTGATTCCTTCAAAAAGCTTGCTTGCGCCGTCGGTCTTTCTTGAAAGCTCCTCTGCATAAACTGCCTTAGCCTTTGCAACGTACTCGGGGTCCTTCCTTGAAAGCGTAAACTCTGCAAGTCTTAAAGGATTGGAACGGTAGGATGACGTCTCGCCGCTCGGTATAAGCTCGTCCGTTGTGGTAACCTCATCGTTAATGACAGAAGCCGCAACGAGAAGAATATTATCGTTAAGAGCATCCATCTTCGGCCAATCGGCGATATTAGGACCGAACTTAAGTTCAGCTTCCGTATCGGCATTACCGTAGCCCGAATAAACTCTTGTTTTGTAAACGTAATCATCAAATCGGTAAGGAACTTCCTTGTTGCTTACCTCTATGTCCGTAGCCGCAGTAAGCTTACCGCCGTTTGCTGCCGTTGCCGCAATAGAACGTGCATCCATAAGAGCCACCCATGAAATCTGTCCGTCAGAAGGCTTAGAACCCTCTCTGTTGGGGAAATTTCGTGTAGTGTGTCTTATACTGAAGCCATTGTTGCAGGGAACGTCTCCCGCGCCGAAGCAAGGACCGCAAAATGCAGAACGAATGGTAGCACCGCTGCTCATAAGCTCTGCAATACTGCCGTTTCTGGTAAGCTCCATAAATACAGGCTGGCTCGCAGGATATACGCTTAGTCCGAAGCTGTCGTAGCCTATTGACTTACCCTTAAGAATTTCTGCGGCTCTGCAAACGTTTTCAAACGTACCGCCGGAGCAACCTGCGATAACTCCCTGATCTACGTACACGCTGCCGTTTTTAACCTTATCGGTGAGTCTGTATTCTTTAACCTTGGCACCGTATTGCTTCTCCCCTACCTTTTCGGTCTCGCGGAGAATATCTGCAGCATCGTTTATAAAGTCCTTAACCGTAAAAGCATTACTGGGATGGAAAGGCAATGCTATCATACACTCAACCTTTGAAAGATCTACGATAACAGCACTGTCGTAGTAAGCACCGTTTTCGGGTTCAAGCTTCTTATAATCCTGAGGTCTTCCGTGAACCGTGTAATAAGTCTTCACCTTCTCGTCCGTTACCCAAATAGAGCTGAGGCACGTGGTCTCGGTAGTCATTACGTCAATACCGTTTCTGAAATCAACGGAAAGCTTTTCAATACCGGGGCCTACAAACTCCATAACCTTATTTTTCACAAAGCCGTTTGCAAACACAGCCTTGATAATGGCAAGTGCCACGTCCTGAGGACCTACACCGGGTTTCACGTCTCCCTTAAGGTAAATACATACTACCTCGGGTGTACTTATCTCGTAAGGTCTCTTAAGAAGCTGTTTAACAAGTTCGGGACCGCCCTCGCCTACAGCCATAGTTCCCAAAGCACCGTATCTTGTGTGGCTGTCAGAGCCGATAATCATTCTGCCGCAGCCCGCATGCATCTCGCGCATATAGGAGTGAATAACAGCCTGATGTGCGGGAACAAAGATACCGCCGTACTTTTTAGCCGCGGAAAGACCGAACACGTGGTCATCCTCATTGATAGTACCGCCAACGGCGCAAAGGCTGTTGTGGCAGTTTGTCAAAACGTAAGGAATCGGAAAGCTTTTAAGTCCGCTCGCCCTCGCTGTCTGAATGATACCTACGTAGGTAATATCGTGTGATGCCATCGCATCAAACTTTATTTTAAGTGAGCCGTTTTGTGCATCGAGCTCGCCGTTTTCACTATGTGCGGCAAGTATGCGGTAAGCCATGGTTTTCTTACGCGCCTCTGCCTCCGAAAGTCCTGCCGGAGCTTTCTCCTTGAGTTCTCCGTCTATAAGATAAAAACCTTTATTCTTTAATTCAATCACAGTTTCATCTCCTTAAACATGTATTTCTACATACAAGGACATAATAACACATCCGGTGGTGGGAAGTAAAGCGGTGAAAGAGAATTTTCAGAATAATTTTGTTTTTGTTTTTAAACGTGCCTGTTGCGGGCAATACTATTTCTATCAAACAGCGGAGGCATTTGAGAACATGATAAACAGAGTTGAAATATGCGGTGTTAATACAAGACAGCTGCCTATATTGTCAGGCGAGGAGAAAGTTGAACTGATGAAAAAAATAAAGCAGGGAGATTACGTTGCAAGAGCAAAATTTATAAACGGGAATCTCAGACTTGTATTGAGTATTGTACAGAGATTTTCGGGCAGAGGCGACTCCGCAGACGACTTATTTCAAGTGGGCTGTATCGGGCTTATAAAAGCAATTGAAAACTTTGACGTTACGCAGAACGTGCAGTTTTCCACTTACGCAGTCCCAATGATTATAGGTGAAATAAAAAGGTATTTAAGAGACAACAACGCAATCCGTGTAAGCCGTTCCATCAGAGACACAGCCTACAAGGCTCTTACTGCAAGAGAAGAAATGATAAACCAATTAGGCAGAGAACCTTCCGTAACCGAGCTGTCCGCAAAAATGGGTATTCCTTGTGATGAGCTTGTCACTGCTCTTGAAGCAATCCAGGATACCGTTTCACTTTTTGATCCTGTTTTCCAAGACGGCAACGACACCTTGTGTGTAATGGACCAAATATGCGACAGCAAAAACACTGCCGAGAGCATAGAACAAACCCTTACGATAAACGATGCCATTGCAAAGCTCCCCGAGCGCGAGCGCAAAATAATAAACCTCCGCTTTTTCGAGGGACAAACCCAAATGGAAATAGCGGAGGAAATAGGAATCAGTCAAGCACAGGTTTCACGCTTGGAAAAATCTGCACTAAAAAGTATAAGAGCTAAGCTGTAAATTACTCTTTATACTTGCTCTCACAATACAGACATCTGTACGTTCTTGTTTCTTTGTCGGTAAGCTTGAATATGTGTTGAAGCTCCTGCTCAACCGACGTAATACAACGCGGATTTTTGCACTTCAATATACCTTCAAGCTTTTCGGGCAATTGAGGCTGGAACTTTTCAACTCTTACACCGTCTTTTATAATGCTGACCGTGCTGAGCGGATCGACGTATCCGAGAATTGTTAAATCAATATCACAAACACCGTCGATTTTTATAATGTCTTTCCTGCCCATTTTATGACTCTGTGCATTTTTTATTATAGCAATTTGCGTGTCAAGCTCACCGAGGCCGAGAAGTCTGTATATCTCCATTCCCAGTCCCGCCTTGATGTGGTCAATTACTATACCGTTTTTAAGAGCATCTATAACCATAAGTATTACCTTCCGTCATTATTCTGCTGTAACGTTCAAAAGTTTCATTATCAGTGCCATTCTGATGTGCTTACCGTTTAAAACCTGTTTAAAATAGCACGCTCTCGGGTCCTCATCCACCTCTACCGAGATTTCGTTAACTCGCGGCAACGGATGCATTATACATAAATCAGACTTCGCCGTCTCCAATTTTTTAGGATTCAGTATATAACTGTCTTTAAGTCTTATATAATCCGCCTCGTTAAAAAATCGTTCCCGCTGAACTCTTGTCATGTACAAAATATCAAGTTTAGGCATAACCGCTTCAAGGTCGGTTGTCTCTTCATAGCTAAGCCCCTTCTTTTCAAGCACGTCATTTTTCATGTACTCGGGAAGCACCAATTCGCTCGGAGAAATCAGCACGAAGTGTACGTTTTTGTATCTTGACAGCGCGCCTATAAGTGAGTGAACCGTTCTTCCGAACTTAAGGTCTCCGCACAAGCCCACGGTAAGATTGTCAAATCTCCCCTTCTCCTTCATTATGGTAAATAAATCGGTAAGAGTCTGAGTAGGGTGATTATGTCCGCCGTCACCTGCGTTAATTATAGGCACAAGCGATTTCATCGAAGCCACCAAGGGAGCGCCCTCTTTCGGATGTCTCATCGCGATAATATCCGCGTAACAGCTGACCGTTCTGATAGTATCGGAAACACTTTCGCCCTTTGCAGCAGAGCTTCCGCCCGGCTCTGAAAAACCAAGAACAGAACCGCCAAGCTCGTACATCGCCGCCTCAAAGCTAAGACGCGTTCTCGTGGACGGCTCGAAAAAAAGTGTTGCAAGCTTCTTGCCTCGGCATACCTCTGCGTATTTTTTTGGATTTACGGAAATATCCTCTGCCGTTGCGATAAGCTCGTCAATTTCTTCTGTTGTAAGATCCGGAATATCGATCAGGCTTCTCACTTTTATACCTCCATCCAGGACTGATCCTGAGGATTGTTTCTGAACTTAATTAGGCGAGCCTTGTCCTCTGCCTTAATGTAATCTTCCTTTGCGGCAACCTCTACGATTGTGTCAAAGTCCGTAAGACTGATATTTTTAACATCTGCAGCGGCAAGTCTCTCCAAGCCCTTTTTCATACCGTAAGTGAATATACTTACGATTCCTATAACATCTGCTCCTGCACTTCTTAAAGCCTCTACAACCTCAATAACGCTTCCGCCTGTGGATATAAGATCCTCTACTACGACAACCTTCTGACCTGCCTCGAGCTTACCCTCAATCTGGTTTCCTCTTCCGTGGTCTTTAGCGCCCGAACGTACGTATCCCATGGGAAGTCCCATAAGGTGTGCAGTAATCGCCGCATGAGCAATACCTGCCGTACTGGTACCCATAAGAACCTCAACCTCGGGGTAATTCGCCTTTATGGTTTCAGCAAGAGAGGTTTCAACAAGAGTTCTTACCTCAGGTGCCGTAAGTGTAAGTCTGTTATCACAATAAATAGGGCTCTTGATTCCGCTTGCCCAAGTAAAAGGCTCCTCAGGTCTCAAAAAAACTGCTCCTATTGACAATAATCCTTTTGCAACTGCTTCTTTCATTTTGTATTCATCCTTTCAAATATAATCAAATTTCAATATGCATTAGTCCTTATACTCAGCCTACAAATTCAGCAACACATCTTCTGTATGCTGCAACGGGATCCTCGGCAGCAGTAATCGGACGACCTACCACAATGTAGTCGGAACCTATTTCTTTTGCCTTAGCGGGTGTAGTAATTCTTACCTGGTCACCTACGTCTCCGTCTGCAAAACGCACGCCGGGAGTAACGGTAATAAATTCTTTGCCGCAACGCTCTTTTACGATTCCTGCTTCAAGAGGAGAGCATACAACACCGTCAAGGCCTGCTATCTTAGCATTATTTGCATAGTGCATAACAGTTTCATTAAGAGATGCATTTATAAGGAGATCCTTTTGCATACGCTCTTCCGACGTCGAAGTGAGCTGGGTAACTGCGATAAGCAGAGGTCTCGTTCCGTCCTCACGTATAAGTCCTTTAAGAGCCGCTTCCATCATAGAAACGGTACCGGAAGCATGAAGGTTGCACATATCAACGTCAAGTTTTGAAAGTACGCTCATAGCCTTCATAACCGTATTCGGAATATCGTGAAGCTTAAGATCAAGGAATATCTTATGACCGCGCGCCTTAATTTCTCTTACGATATCAGGACCTGCCGCATAAAAAAGCTCCATTCCTATCTTGAGATAGAGGCTGTCCTCCGTGAACTTATCGAGGAATGCCAAGGTATCCTCTTTACTGCTGAAATCGCATGCTATAATTACATCTTTTCCCATAAAATCACCATTCTCCTTCTTCTATAACAAAAATTTTAATATCGTTCCTTAGTGAGCCGCGCCGATAATATCCGAAAGACTGTTAATTCCGTATTTTTCCGCAACAGCGGGCAAGGCTTCTATAATTTCCTTGCAAGCAAAAGGATTTACCAGATTCTCTGCACCTACTTGTACGGCGGATGCACCGGCAAGCATCATTTCAATAACGTCCTCTGCACTGCTCACACCGCCCATGCCTATTATCGGAACTTTAACGGCTTCGTACACCTGATAAACCATTCTCACTGCAACAGGAAAAATCGCAGGACCCGAAAAGCCGCCCATTTTATTTGCAATAACAGGCTTCTTCGTCTTTAAATTTATACGCATTCCCATCATTGTATTTATAAGGCTGAGACCGTCTGCTCCGCCTGCTTCACAAGCCTTTGCGATATCCGCAATATTTGTAACGTTAGGGCTCAATTTTACGTATACGGGCTTATTCGTTACTTTCTTTACCGCGGCAGTAATCTTCTCAGCAGATTCACAGGATGTTCCGAAGCTCATACCGCCGTTATGTACGTTAGGGCAGCTTATATTAACCTCGATAATACCAACCTTATCACTTGCAGATATTTTCTCCGCACAGTACACGTATTCTTCCTCTGAAAAGCCCGAAATGTTCGCAATAACCTTTTTATTGAAAACCTTTGCAAGCTTAGGGAGTTCGTTTTCTAAAACCGCCTCAACACCCGGATTTTGAAGTCCTACGGAATTTATCATTCCCGCACTGCACTCGGCAATTCTGGGCGTAGGGTTTCCGAATCTCGGTTCTTTTGTAGTTCCTTTAAAAGAAAACGTTCCCAATATATTTATATCGTAAAGCTCGGCAAACTCATATCCGAAGCCGAATGTTCCGCTTGCGGGAATTACCGGATTGTCAAGCTCCCAATCTCCTAACTTTGTCTTTATATTTACCATATAATTTCCTCCTTAACAAGAACAGGGCCGTCCTTACAAATTCTTTTATTGCCGTACTTTGTTTTGCAGGAGCATCCCATACAAGCACCGAAGCCACAGCCCATACGCTCTTCAAAGCTGTACTGACCGGAAATCTCCACGGCATTGTACACTGCCTTCAGCATGGGTTCCGGACCGCAGGCAAAGGTATGGTCAAAATCATACACGTTGCCGCCCGCAGCTTTCATTTTTGCAATGGCATCCGTTACAAAGCCCTTAATTCCGCAAGAACCGTCGGCAGTCGTAACTACTACGTCAGCTCCGAGTTTTTTGAATTCTTCCTCATAGAAAACGTCGTCTGCACCGTTAAAGCCAAGCACCGCGGTAACAAGTTTTCCCTCTGTTATAAGTTTTTTTGCCACTCCGTACATAGGAGGAACACCTACTCCGCCGCCTATAACAAGTGCGGATTTATTACATTTTGAAGTATCAAACCCGTTTCCGAGAGCAGTCAGGAGAGAAAGCTCCGTGCCTTCCTTCATGGCAGCCATTTTCTCGGTTCCTTTTCCTACAACCTTGTATATAATCGTAAGAATGCCATTCCCGTCGGCTGTAGGGTCTGAGTTAATATCACAAACCGAAATCGGGCGTCTTAAATAAAGGCCGTCAATCGCAATATTAACAAACTGGCCGGGCGCAGTAAAATCCTTTATACTGCCGCCGAGCTTCATTTCATATACGTCTTTCGCAATGTTTTTATTTGATTTTACAATAAAATTAGTTTTCTCCATAATCTCCACTTACCTGTCCGGTTTTATATAATAAATTATTTCACGTAGAACGAGCCTTTCAGCTTTCCGTACACTTTTTTTCCTTCAAAGGGAGTACTTCTTCCCATTGTCTCAAACTCATTCGGATTTATTTCATATTCCGTTGAAATATCAAACACCGAAAATCTCGCAGGCTTTCCATGCTCTAAGCATCCGCCCTTTACGCCGAAGCGCTTCACGGGATTTATTGCCATAAGCTCCACAAGCTTTTCAAGTGTAATTATACCCTTTAATACGAGCTCCGTATAGAGAACGGGAAAAGCGGTCTCAAGTCCTACAACACCCATAAGACTGCCCGCAAGTCCTTTTGACTTCTCCTCCGCCGAATGAGGCGCATGATCCGTTGCAATCATATCAATGGTTCCGTCCTTTATTCCCTCAAGCAGGGCAAGTCTGTCGTTCTCAGACCTTATGGGGGGATTCATTTTAAATCTGCCCTCATCCTTAATCATCATATCGTTCATCACAAGGTAATGAGGTGCTGTTTCGCACGTTACGTCAACGCCCCTTTGCTTGGCCTCACGAATGAGTTGCACGCTTTCTGCAGTGGATATATGGCAAACATGGTACTTCGTGCCGATCTTTTCAGCAAGCTCTAAATCACGCTTTATCGGTCCCCACTCGCTTTCACTGCAAATGCCTTTGTGTCCGTGTTCACGGCAATATTCTCCGTCGTGTATATATCCGCCCCTTAAAAGCGCATTATCCTCGCAATGTGCGGCAATGATAACGTCATTTTCTTTTGCGGCTATCATGGCGGCTTCCATCATTTCACGTGACTGTACGCCCCTGCCGTCATCTGAAAAAGCGACGGCACCGAGTTCCTTCAGACTCGCAAAATCAGTCAATTCTTCTCCCTCGGAGTTTACTGTGATGGTCGCATACGGTCTTACTTCAATGCACGCATCGCGGGAAATTATTTCAAGCTGAGCTTTTAATCCGGCTTCGTCACTTGGCGAAGGCTTTACGTTCGGCATACTGCAAACACACGCATATCCGCCTTTTCCGGCAGCCCGAGTTCCGCTCTTTACGGTTTCTTTATACGACAACCCAGGCTCTCTCAAGTGTACGTGCACGTCTGTAAAAGAAGGTAACAAAACGCATCCGTCAAGATTTTCAAAAAAAGCACTATTCTCCCAATCAGAACAGTGCTCACACATAAAAACAATACCGCTGTCGTCAATCATAATGCCCTTGTTTTCTTTCATAGCTCCATCAGAATATATAAGTCCGCCGAGAAAATAAGTCTTCATGAGTAACGCTCCTTTTCAATTTCAAGCAGGCATAAACCTACCATCTATTATTATGCTTTAAGACACCCCGTTTTGTCAAGAAAAAACACGCCCTCTTACGAGGGCGTTTCATTTATTCTGCATCGGAAAAATCAAGTTCGTCGCTGTACTTTTCTTTAAATATTTCAAAAACTGCAGCAAGAACGGTTTCGTCTTCTACACCTTCAAAGCAGTCGTACTCGCTTTCATCGTCACTGACAACCTCTAAAATTACAACCTCAGCGTCATCCTCCGCTTCAAGAGGAAGCAATACGGCATAGGTCTTCGAACCATACTCTATATCGTCAAGATATCTGAAAGGGACGTCATTTTCCTCCTCGTCTGTGAGATAAATAATCCCCTCCAAGGCATCAGCAATGAGAGCCTCTTCTTCTTCGTTTAATACATCGTCATATGACATATAAAGATATCCCTCACTTTATTCATTCTTCATCGGACTCAAAATCAGCCTCGGAAACATCCATATCAGAAACATCGGCATCTTCTTCGTCTGAATATTCTTCATCATCAGCTTCTTCGTCTTCATATTCCTCATCCTCCACAGCCGGTTTCGGGTCAAGGCTGATAAAGAACTGTATGAAATAAAATACAACGAAGCCTACAATGGCAACAGCGGTGTCCTTAATAACGCCGAAAGGCTCATACAAGAAAAGAACGGCAAGAGATGCAAGAAACAAAACAGACTTTACAGCTATCATAATAACGTACTTCTTTTCCTTAAGAAGCTCCTTGTTATCCAAAACGGGAAATACAATTTCCACCATTGCAACAGAAGCAACCGCCAATACAAGCAGTATAGTAGAAACAGCAGTTTTTGCCTGCTCTCCTAAACCTAATATGTCAAACTGCACCAGCAAAAAGCAAACCAGTGTAACAAGAATGACAACATATAAAACGTTGCTGAGTAATCCTCTTTTTTTCATGAAAACAAACCTCCAATTTTCATATTATATTTAAATATTAAACCAAGCTATATGCAAAGTCAAATACAAAATACATCCTCAAGCTTTGTCTCGCACTGCTCACCGGTCTTCATATTTTTAAGCATTACCGTGCCGTTTTTCATTTCGGACTCACCCACAACGGCAACAAAAGGAATTCCTAATTTGTTTGCATAAGTAAGCTTTTTTCCCATCTTTCCGCCGTTAAGGTATACTTCTGCGGCAATACCGCGAAGTCTCAGCGAAGAAGCTGCATTCAATGCATAATCAACCGTATCATCCATCGGAACGATAAGAATCTTAGTAGGCGTAGCCTTTCCGTCATTTGAAATGATTCCGGCCTCATTAAGCTGATAGAACAGTCTTGAAAGACCTATCGAAATTCCGACACCGGGCAAGCTCTGCTTTGTGTAATTTTGTGCGAGCTCATCATATCTTCCGCCCGAACAAACACTGCCCAACTCCGGATAGTCATTAAGAAATGTTTCGTATACAGTTCCCGTATAGTAATCAAGACCTCTTGCAATCTTAAGATTCAAGCGGAAACATTCGGACGGCACGCCCAAAGCTTTAATACTCTTGCACACCGTTTCGAGCTCCGAAAGTCCCTCAGAAAAGTTTTCGTTTTCAATGCTCCACGTTTTCAGCTCGTTTACTATATCCATCGGTTCTCCGCAAAGCTTTACAAGCTTCAGGATGCTCTCACAAGCCGCTTCCGAAGCACCGTTCTTAAGAAGCTCACTTTTTACGTAGTCCTCTCCCGCTTTGTCAATTTTATCAACTATTCGCAGGACCTCGGTGGCATCCTCTATACCCAGGCTTGCAAAGAAACCGCTTAAAAGCTTGCGGTTATTAATCATTATAGTAAAGTCTCCGAAGCCCAAAGCCTTGAAGGTGCTGTAAATAACGCTCACGATTTCCGCATCGTTTATAATACTGAGAGAACCGTTTCCTATAATATCAATGTCACACTGGTAAAACTCGCGAAATCTGCCCTTTTGAGGCTTCTCACCGCGGTAAACCTTACCTATGTGATAACGTCTGAAAGGAAAAGTAAGCTCACCGTAGTGCTGAGCAACATATCTTGCAAGAGGAACCGTAAGGTCAAATCTCAGAGCAAGATCATTCTCGCCCTTATTGAAACGATAAACCTGCTTTGCTGTATCTCCGCCGCTTTTGGCAAGTAAAACCTCAGCTCTTTCGATTACTGGAGTATCAACCGGTATAAAACCAAAGCTTTCATAGGTAGCCCTGATAGTGTCAATCATTTTATTAAAAAGCATCTGCTCCTTGG
>JAZPZG010000013.1:0-16349 GCA_045544575.1 Clostridia bacterium | reverse complement strand
AAATTTTTGATGTTTTTCTAAAAATAAAAAATACCACTAAAGCGACAAGGGATCTATAAAAATGGGGTAAATACTCAAGTGGAAAAGCAGAATTGATATTAGCTAATCTAAGAAATGGTATAATCTGTTGTCTTTAAGCAGTGTAAAACTACCTTAAATAATTTACGAGCAGTTAAAGGGTACAAAACATGTATTTAAAAATATTATACGAGGAGATTTATTTATGGACGAAACTTGGTTTATTTTTCCAATAAGCGGAACCCTTATAGGAACTGTAATCTTACTTCCTATCATTTGTATATTAGCTGGTGTTGACCGCGTAGGTGCTTTTATTTACGGGCATTATTCTGTGTTTTTTATAATATTTTCCGTTATTAGTATAATTTTAATGTTAATTCCATTTATTGGAGGTATCCATTTAGCAAGTGTTTTATCGATACCAGCAGGAATAATTTGTTCTTCACAAATGCTTTATATGTTACATTTTGGATTAAAAGCTGTATACAGTATGAATGGTGATGTACTTGTTGAACTTGGAAGAGTGTTATTATTTATAGTTTGGTTATTATATATGCTTATTGATATAATTGCAACATTTGGTTCTATGGGGCTTGGTGCATTTTTTTCATTTGGATATAAACATGAAAAAAATACAGCAGCAGATACTGGTGAACTATATTCTTCCTTGGGTATATCGGTTGGTATTAGTTCATTGGTTGGCGTACTTGGATGGATTATTAATTGGCTTTTTTTATAATTAGAAATCTTTTTATAAAGCATGAAAGGATAAAAATGTATGAGTATTTATGATGAAATAGAATCAGAAAAACTCCGCCTACAACAAGAACAGCGGTTGAAAAATCAAAAAGCTAAAATAGCTTTTGAAAAAGCAGAAAAAATTATACCTAAAATTGTAAATGAAATTAAAGGGAGAGCAATTCGTCGTGTTGCCACTAATTCTGGTCCTGTTTACAGACGTGGACTATTAGGAAGGGTAAAATACATTAAAATAAGCTGTTGCTTTGGTCAACGTGAGTGGGATGAAAAACTAAGAATGTATTATTTAGCGTTATATGATGTCAAAAATAATCGCAACATATACGACAAAATAGCGGCAGCTATTAATGCTGCAGGCTTTTGTAACACATATGTATGTTATAACGAATACACGCATAGTTTTAATATCGATACTGAATTCAATTTGCCCAAATAGGCCAATATATATTTAACCGTTGTACAATAATGTTATTATCTATAAACGACACTTGCAATTGTCTGCTGCACTATTGCAAGTGTCACTTTTACATGTTTTCAGAAAATAGAATTAGAAGCGGTTGAAATTATCAATTACAGTCAATCAATTATCACATAATCACCCGTAACTTTTTCAAAGGCTGTGGTGCCGGCGTAGGAATTATTTCCTTGGACTGTTATGGTGTAATTGTGTATTGCAATTGAAAATGTGCCCTCGGAAGAACCCAGTATATCCGTAGCTTCGGTTTCTGAAATTATGATACCGACAGGACTCGTTAAGTCTTCGGGAAAAGGAAGAATATTTGCAAATTCCTCTGTGTACGCAAACGTGCACGTGCCGTCCCCGTTTGAAGCAAGAGAACCGTTTAAGGGCGCTGTTCCGCTGAAAACGATTTTAACGTCGCCGTTTTCGTCAACAGTCTTTTCGGTAACCTTGAATATTGATACGGTGTCGCCTTCTTTAATTGTATTTACATTAAAAGAGGCATATGAATATTCGGGTGCATCTGTGGGGTTAAAATTAGGAAGCTCGGTAGCAGACGGGTCATTCGTAGAAGGAATTTCGGTAGTATCCGTCTGTGCAGTACCTACGGGGGCTTCTGTTCCTGTGGGCCCGTTCTTTTTAGAATCACAGCCGAGCAAGCTAAAAAGGAGCATTGCGGAAAGCAACGCTGAAAAAATAATTTTTATATTATGGTTTTTTTTCATTTTCGTAAGTCCTTCCGATAAATATTATCATGTACAATAGTTTAACATGTTTTTTATAAATTGTAAAACAAAGAAATTAATTTCATGAAAAATATAATTTCTTTTATGCAGATTGCTTACGTGCGTTTGGCAGTCGATTGACATAATTCTATTCTGTTTGTATAATATTTTCATAAAAGCGAGCAGGCAAAAGTACAAGCGGCTCGTTGTGAGGAGACGGTTATGAGCAGAATTTTCAACTCGGTTGACGAGCTTATCGGAAAAACACCTTTAATAGAAATTTCAAGATATTGTAAGGCTTGCGGTCTTACGTCAGATATTGTCGTAAAGCCTGAGGGCTTCAATCCTGCGGGAAGCAGTAAGGACAGAGTAGGTAAAAATATGATAGACGATGCCGAAAGAAGCGGTAAACTAAAGCCGGGCGGTTGCATAATTGAGCCTACAAGCGGAAATACAGGCATTGGACTTGCGATGGTAGCGGCGGTAAGAGGATATCGTGTGATACTTACCATGCCGGATACCATGAGCGAGGAGAGACGCAAATTGCTTGCGGCGTATGGTGCAGAGCTTGTTCTTACGGACGGAAGACTCGGTATGCAAGGCGCTATAGCAGAGGCAGAAAGATTAAGTAAAGAAATTGAAGGCAGCTTGGTTATGGGGCAGTTTTCAAATCCCGCTAATCCCGAGGCTCATTACTTAACGACGGGACCTGAAATCTGGGAGGATACCGACGGAAGCGTTGACGTTTTCGTTGCGGCGGCAGGTACGGGCGGAACTCTCACGGGTACTGCAAGGTTCCTAAGAGAAAAGAATCCGAACGTTTACGTAGTTGCGGCAGAGCCCGAAGGCTCGGCGGTTTTGTCGGGCGGAAAAGCGGGCGCACACAAGATACAGGGAATCGGTGCGGGATTTATTCCCGAGATACTTGACACCGAGATATACGATGAGGTGGTTAAGGTTCCCGATGATGCAGCTTTTGAGGAGAGCAGAAGGCTTGGGAAAACGGAGGGTATACTTGCGGGAATATCCTCGGGAGCGGCTCTTTTCGCGGCAAAACAGATTGCATTGCGTAAAGAATTTTGCGGAAAGCGTATAGTGGTAATATTGCCCGATACGGGAGAAAGATATTTGTCATCGGGTCTTTTTGATTGAACGGAGAAAAGGGTACTGTAATGAATTATGCATTGATACTTGCCGGCGGAGTAGGAAGCCGAATGGGGGCTGACGTTCCCAAGCAATTTATAGAAGTGGGCGGAAAGCCGATAATAATCCATTCTTTGGAACGCTTTGCAGCGCACAGCGATATTGACAGTATTTTTGTGGTGTGTATCGAAGAATGGCAGCCGCTTCTCGAAAAGCAAATCGCAGAGTTCGGACTTTCAAAGGTTACAAAAATTTTACCTCAGGGAAGAGACCGAAGGGAATCTTCATACATAGGAATTAAAGCGATTGCAGAGGATGCGGAAATACGCGGAGCTTCCTTGAAGGATAGCGTAGTGCTTATACACGATGCCGCAAGACCTCTTGTTACAGCTGAAATTATTTCCGAGAATATTGCAGATGCCAAGAGATACGGTGCATGTGAGACGGTGTGTAAAATGGCAGACACCGTTATAAAAAGCGAGGATGGTTTTACGAGAGCAATAACCGATATTGTCCCCAGAGAAAGTCTTTTCAGAGTTCAAACCCCTCAGAGCTTTACCTTGGATGTGATTTTATCTGCACACGAAAACTATATTAAAATCCTTGCCGAATGTGAACAATTAGGCGACAATGCTCCCGAGATTACCGACGATGCAGGGCTCGTACTTTTATTGGGAAAAGAGGTAAAGCTTACCGACGGTAGCAGTCTCAATATCAAGCTTACGACTCGTGAGGATATTGACTTTTTTGCGGCGGTAACGCTGAAAAACAATGAAAAGTAATTTGAAAAGAAACTCAAAATACAAATTTATACTGAAAGAGCTACGCAAACTGTACGGAAAAGAACTTGCAGAAAAAATTTCATTAAGAGCAGAAAAATATTTTGATGAAGCAGAGCTCCTTTGCCAAACAGCGACAACCGGTGAAAGGCAACACCTTGACGGTACGATTTTGCCGACGGTTGCCTTTTATAAAGCACTTCTTGAAATCGACAATGAGAACGCTTTTCATAACACAAGGCTGATAATTATTAATTTATGTGTTAAAGCCTCAAAGGTGCTGAATTTTATTTTGCTTTTTCCTTGCATGAAGTCATTATTTATGCGACTCTTGCCAAAGATGGCTTTGAAAATGTTCGGAAGAGACAGTGGCTTTGACTATGAGGGCTTTTTCAGCAATGAAAGCGTGCTCAAGATGGATATGACCTTATGCCCTTATTGCAAGTACGCTAAGCTTCTGAATTCTCCCGAACTCGTCCCGGTTTTTTGTGAGAGTGATTTTGCCACGTACGGAAATTTGAAAGGGATAAAGTTTACAAGAAGTCAGACTCTGGGAACAGGCGGAAAACGTTGCGACTTTAAATTTGAAAAACTCTGAGAATCACTTTGAACGTGAGACACAGAGTTTTTTTTGATTTTTTGTAAAAAATTTTACCATATCACGATAGAAGTTGCTTTCCTGTTTGTGCAGGATTGCAGCTTCTTTTTTGTTGTTTCTTTGGGATGATTTTTCATAAAAGCGGGACAAGTGAATATACTTAACCAAACGAGCTGTTGAAACTCGGTCTGCAAGTTCGGGGGGATGTGTGTGAGAATTGAAAAAATCAAGTCGGAAATACTGGACAGGCTGACTGAGAAAATTTCTCTGGGTGTGCTTAAAGCGGTAGCTGCAAAGTACGGGAAGGTCGAAGACGTTGAGCTTAATGAAATAAGACTGAGAGCGGGTAAGCCGCTTTCCGTAACGATACACGGAAGAGAATTCTTTGTCGGACAGGCAGGTTTCGTTTTGAAGCCTAAAGAGGCATATTTACCCGCAGCAGAGGAAATTACGGATATTTTTGCCAGAATTTGCCGCAATTCGCCATATGCTTTTTCGGAAGATATAAAAAACGGATTTGTTACTTTAGAAGGAGGACACAGGGTAGGCATTGCCGGAAAGGTATTACAAAACGGAAGCATACGTGATATATCCGCACTTAATATAAGAGTCTCAGAAGAAATTAAGGGCTGTGCACGCAAGGTGATTTCCCACGTCATAAGGGACAAGAGTGACATTTTCAACACACTTATTATCTCTCCTCCCGGGGCAGGAAAAACGACACTTATAAGGGACATGGCAAGAATGCTGTCAGACGGTAATCCGAGCGGAGACTTTTGCGGGGTAAATATTGGGATTATTGATGAAAGATCTGAGATTGCGGCGTGCAGTGGCGGTATTCCTATGCATGATGTAGGCATCAGAACCGACGTTTATGACGGATGCGGAAAGCAACAGGGAATTTTTATGATGTTAAGGTCGATGGCTCCTAAGATAATTGTAACCGATGAGATAGGAGGCGAAGGCGATTTTGCGGCAATTGAAGCAGCAATGAATTCGGGAGTTCGTATTATAGCTACGGCACACGGTTGCAGTGTTGAGGATATCAAAGCAAAACGCAGTGTTGCCCACATGATAAGAGAGGGCTTTTTTGAAAAATACATAGTCCTGAGCTCGGTAAACGGCCCGGGAACGGTAGAGGAGATGTGTTAGATGATACTGCTTAAATGTGTGGGCGCAGGAGCATTGGTAGCAGGGGCGATTTTGGCAAGCCGAGTATACAAAAAAGAACTGTATGAGCATGAGCGGCTTCCTTGTGCGCTGGAACAGGCGTTACGGTTTTTGGAAGGAAGGATTGCCCTGTCTGAAAAAATGCTGAGTGACGTGATGAAAGAGTGCAGTGAGCGTTTCTTTGAAGAAAATCAAGACAACGTTTTCGGAGAATTTTCAAAAAGACTTGCGCGCGGGGAAGAGTTGGGGAAGGCGTGGCGCGAAAGCGTTGAGACAATGAAGTATGCTGACGGCACTGAGCCGATAAAAGAAAAGGAATGTCTGTTGAGGCTTGAAACGGCATTCAGCTTGAGTGACGTAGAGCGATATTCGGGGAGTTTTATTCAGGCGGCTGATGAAATGAAGTCTCTTTGGCTTCAGGCGGAGAAAAAACGTCATAAGGACGGGGATACTGCCATGAAACTGGGACTTTGTTTTGCACTTGCGGCAGTGCTCGTATTATGGTGAGGTGTGTTGATTATGGAAACAGAGCTTATATTTAAAATTGCATCCGTTGGGATAATCGTGGCTATTGTAAACGTGCTTTTATCAAAGGCTGGGAGGGACGAATACGCACTCATGGTGACTATTGCGGGTGTGGTGATAGTACTTGCGATGCTTGCCGAAAAAATCACGGCGCTTTTACTGTCTCTTCAAAGTCTTTTTGATATATAGGGCAGAGCCATGGAAGGGATAATAAAACTCAGCGGCGCCGCTGTTGCGGCGGCAATGGCAATTTTACTTATGAAGCAGGCAAAAAGCGAGCTGTATATGTTTGCCGGGCTTGCTTCTGCCGTGGGAGCGGGTATTTATTGTGTATCTGTTTTGTCAGGGATGGTTCTGGCAGTAAGTGATGCAGCAGTAAAGTTTGGCGTTGACAATAAAGACTTTGGTGCGGTTTTTAAAATCGTGGGAATTTGTATTATCTGCGATTTTACTTCCGACTTCTGCAGAGAATCGGGATTGGGGGCATTGGCAAATAACGTTGAAATGGCGGGAAAGCTCGGAATTGCGGCAATAAGCTTGCCTCTTGCAATGTCACTGCTTGAAATTACGGTAACGTTGCTTTCGGGATAAGGGGGCGTTTTTGTGGATGGCATAAGTGAAGGAATAGGGGCGGCTCAGAATGCGGCTCAAGGAGCAGGCTTTGGCGAGGCAGCGGCAGAGGCAGGAAAATTTACGGCGGATTTGCTTAGCGGTGTAAGCGGCGCAGATCCTGTAAAATTTGCTCCGACAGAACTTTTACTGTACATGGTAAGTTCTCTTCTTTCCGCCGTGCAGGAAAATTCGGAATTGTTAATGTCGCTTGCTGCGGTTTGCATAATAAGTACTTTTTTGGCAGGGCTTGCAAGAAAAGACGGGCTTTTGGCAAAGAGCGCAGGACAGGCGGGTATCACCGCAGTAACAGTGTTGCCTGCGGCAACACTGTTTGCTGAGGTTTTCGGCATCGCGAAAACCTCAATGTCCTCTTTGGAGGCTATAGGACTTGCGGTGATACCCGCCGTTGCCGTTGCGGGCAAGGGTGTGGGCGCTTACGGATTCATTACCTGTGCACAGATAATGAGTATATTATTGAGGTATCTTTTTTTACCTGCAATTGCAGTATATGCGACGTTGTCATATTCGGAAACGCTTTCCTCGGAAGGTTTTTTATCCGGTGTAAAGGATTGTGTAAAAAAACTTTTTTCTCGCGGTTTGGGAATCATTATGATGGTATTTTCTTTTTGCTCGGTATCATCGGGCCTTATGTTAAACGCAACGGCGGCTTTGAGTGTCAGGACTGCCAAATATGCAGGGTCAATGGTTCCCGTGGTGGGAGCATATCTTTCCGAAGCTGCAGATACCGTTATAGCCAGCGCCTCGTTAATAAAGACTGCAGGAGGCGTATGTGCCGTCATGACGGTTGTTTTTGTAGGACTTGCTCCGTTTGTAAAGCTTTTTGCATATTACTGTGCGGTAAATATTATTGCCGCATTGGCGGGGATATTTACGGGTGGGTTAACGGTGGGAAATCGTATAAAAGCAGTTCTTGATATTACTGCGGAGCTCACCGGTATGGTAATAGGGCTCATGGCGCTTATGGCTGCTTTTTTTATAATAAACATTGCCGTGATAGCGCGCTGAGAGGTGGCTTATGTATGAAGCAATCATAAAAATTTCATGTCTTGCATTAATTTTGGGGCTGTGTTTGTCACTTCTTCGTGAGAACGGTGTGAAAAGCTATGCAAGAATAGGTCTGGGCCTTGTATTCTCGGTTTTTATTATTGGCTTGATACCAACGGCTTTCGGTAATTACTTCGGCTCAGGCGGAACCGGACTTACGGAAGCTCTTTCGGGAAAATTGCAAAACATTCTTATTCTTTCGGAAATTAAGGGCGATTATTCCTCTGATAACGCGTTATCGGTGACGGAGGAATATAAATCCAGGCTTAAGCAGGGCGCAGAAAGCGCTGTTGCAGAGAAAACAGGCTTTTTGACTAACGTAACTTTTGTTGTTTGTGAAGATATTTCTTCCGCTGATTTCGGTATGATTGAACACGTGCACTGTCAGATTATCGGTTTTGAGGAAGCTGAGGGTAACAATACGGATGCGGGAATATACAGTACGTCAAAGCCCGAAGCAGATGGGGGTATTGATAAAATTGAAATTACACCTGACGGTATTTTTATAAACGGAGAACCGATCGGAGATAATGATTCTTCAAATGAAAACGATATATCGGCAAATATTGCAGACCGGGAAATGGCAGAAGAAAAAATTTACATCGCCTTGCAGAGCTTTTGCGGTGTGGCAAGAGAGAAGTGTAGTATCTTTTGGGAGGAATGAATATGAAATTTAAAAAGCTTTCGGCAAGGTATCGCGTACCTTTAATTGCTGTTATGCTCGGCATTGCTTTGATGCTTGTCTGCACGGTTCTTGAATCACGCACGGAAAGTAAAACTCAGGGCAAAAATGATACAGGGAATAATTCAGACAATATCACCTTGTCAATTCAAAATGAGTTTGAACGGTATGCAAGCTATGAAGAACGCAGATTGGAACGAATACTTTCGGAAATAGAGGGTGTAGGAGAGGTTTCTGCAGCCGTATACGTAGGGGGTACTCCGGAGGGCGACAGCAAGGGTATGGTTTTTCCGGAAATAAAAGGTGTTTTAATATATGCGGAGGGTGGCAACCGTGCCTCCGTAAAAGAAAAAATAATGCGTGCGGTTGCTGCTTTGTATGATTTGCCGCTGAGTAAAATTTCTGTTTTGTCATAGTTTCCTGATAGCGAGCATAATAAATTTACTGTGGGAGTTTAATAAATACATAAAGAAAAGAGGTAATGTTAATATGAAAAAAAACGTCAAGAAGATAATTGCTCTGTGCATTTGCTGTGCTTTGCTTGCTGCTGCCGTAATACAAAACGTTTATTCAAATAAAAACAGCGACAGCAAGCCTTCCGGAATTACAGACAATAATGATTCTTCCGATACTCTTGTAAACAACAATGATTCTTCCGAGAATGAAGAGCCTGCGGGTACGGACGATGACAGCGAGCCTACCGGTATTAAATGTGAAAATACCGAGGATTATCTTTCCGGACTGAGATTGGAAAGAGACAGGATAAGAAGTCTTGAAGCAGAGGAGTGCATGAGCATCATCGAGAGTGACGAATTTGCGGAGGATGAGAAGACAAAGGCGCAAGAAACAGTTCAGTCCATAGGCGTAATGCAGGAGATTGAGGTCAGCGTTGAGACGGCGCTCAGGGATAAAGGATATGAGGATGTTTTTGTAAATTACAGTATAGACGGAAATATTGATGTGACACTCGTCGCGGAAACTCTTGTTGAAGATGAAGTGATGGCGATAGCAACGGTAATAGAGGAATCTACGGGTGTGACACTTGATTGCATGTCCTTAAAAAGTATTTATGCATAATAAATTTATTAAAGCCTTACAAGGGACACGGGAATACGCTTGTGTCCCCTCTTGACTCGACCGAGTTAATGTGGTAAAATACAAATTGATTATATGTAAGGCGGTGTATATTATGGCTGATATTAATCATAATATTCCGAGTGAGGCTATTAATGCCTTTTATGATGCAGTTCTTTCTCTTAAAAGTCAGGAGGATTGCCGGAAGTTTTTTGATGATATCTGTACTATCAACGAGCTTCTTTCCATTGCTCAGCGTCTTGAGGTTGCAAGACTTCTCAGCGAAGGAACGACGTTCAGTGTTATTGCGGAAACGACCGGTGCATCTACGGCTACGATTGCCAGGGTTAACAAGTGTATAAGGTACGGCGCAGGCGGCTATGCTCTTGTTCTCGGAAACAAAGAAGACAAGCCGAAAAACTGAGGTTTAAGCAGTGTACTGTGTGAATATTCAAGGAATTGAGTTGTCTCTTGAAGCAGGTCCGGAGTGTTTTTCTCCCGGGAAGGCGGACAGGGGCACTCTTGCTATGCTTTCAAAAGCCTGTGTTAAGCAAGGAGAAAAGGTTCTTGACTTGGGTTGCGGTTGCGGAATAGTAGGTATTTGGGCTGCACATATTACCGATCCCGAAAATGTTTTTATGACTGATATAAGTCAGGATGCCGTTTCGTACGCAAGGTATAATGCTGACGCAAACGGTGTGTCGGGGGTAAATATTGTGTGCGGTAACGCCTATGAAAATGTTAATTCGAGCGGTTTTGACATCATATTAAGCAATCCTCCCTACCACACGGATTTTTCCGTTGCAAAAACCTTTATAGAAAAGGGCTTTAACAGGCTGAAAACCGGAGGCAGAATGCTTATGGTTACAAAGCGAAGGGATTGGTATAAAAACAAGCTGACTGCTGTTTTCGGCGGCTGCAGAGTTTATGAAGCCGAAGGATATTTTATTTTTGAAGCCGTTAAGCGTTCCGAGATGAGAAAGGACGTTGAGAAAAAACGTAAAAAGGCTCTCGACAAAGCAAACTATCATAAAACATAAAGGCACGTCATATCAATTAGACAAAAGCTATTTTGATTATGAGGTCTTTTATGTACTGTGGGTTTAAATTAAAAAAAGGGGCAATTCTATGTGTTGCCGCCGTTTGTTTTGCAAGTGTAATAGGGTTTTCCGGATGTAAGGGAGAAGATGGTGCTCCCACTGTCAGCGAAATCGATGATTATCCCGCAAGTTCTTTGGTTATGACATCATCACAGGCAGACTCACTTGAAAAGGCACTCAGCGTGAAGCTTTATTATCAAGCAAACGGTGAGCCGCTTATGATTTCAGAAACTGCTCTTGTAGAATTTGATTCTCATGATAAAAGAGTTTCCAAGCTTGCAGGGGAAATAGTAAACAAACTGATGGAAGGTCCGTCAAACGCAAGTCTTCTCGTAAGTCTTGTACCAAAGGAAACTGAGGTTAAAAGTATTTCTTTAAAAAACGGCACCTTAAAAATTGACGTCAATTCTGCTTTTACAGAGGGAATTTCTCAGGATGCGGAGCTTGCGCGCCTTGCGGTGTATTCAATTGTAAATACACTTACTGAGCTAAAAGACGTTGAACGAGTGGAATTTACCTGCAACGGTGATCCTATATCTCCCTTGCCCTGTGGATTTGAGTTTAGAGCGTTTGAACGAGACTTAAGCATTGTTCAAAGCGACGAGACTGCAAGTGTGAAAGATGAAAGCAGATATGATGAGACGTTCTACGAGGATGTTGATTTGGAATAGAACGTTTTGTATCCGGAATAAAATGCTGTGAAAAGGATTGATATTGTGAATAAAATAAAAGTAGCTGTGTTGTTTGGCGGTCAGTCGACTGAGCATGAGGTTTCCTGCCTATCTGCGTATTCCGTTATGAAAAAGATTGATCGTGAAAAGTTTGACGTAAACGCAATAGGAATTACAAAAAAAGGCGATTGGTGCGTAATCGGCGATGATGCAAAGAAGATAGAGGACGGCACGTGGTCGCGTTGTGCTTCTGAGGGAAGCGGAATGTCTTGTGTAGGAGAACTTTATGCGGCAGACGTCATTTTTCCTGTAATGCACGGCATTATGGCAGAGGACGGAACTATGCAGGGTCTTTTGGAGCTTATAGGAAAGCCCTATGTAGGTCCCGGCGTTCTTGCATCTTCCGTGTGTATGGATAAGGCATATGCGAAAATCGTTTTAAATGCCGCAGGTATTCCGCAGGCTGAATGTATTATTGCCGAGAGAAATGAAATTTTATTAAATGACGGGCGTTTTGAAAAAGCCGTAAGCGAAAAGCTCGGATATCCGTGCTTTGTAAAACCTTCTAATTCAGGGTCTTCCGTGGGTGCGTTTAAGGTCTCAAATGAAAAAGAACTTGCCGAAGCTTTGCTTGAAGCACAGAAGTATGACAGAAAAGTACTGATTGAAGAATATATAAATGCAAGAGAAATAGAGTGTGCGGTTATCGGTAATGAAAACCCTATCGCTTCTACGCCGGGAGAAATTATCCCATCAAAAGAATTTTACGACTATGAGGATAAATATATCAAGGGCGGAAGCGTGATTCGAATTCCCGCTGAGATTCCGGAGGAGAAGCTCTCATTGATAAAGGAACTTGCGGTGCAGGCTTTTAAAGCGGCAGACTGTGCGGGTCTTTCCCGTGTTGATTTCTTCTATGATAAGAACAACGGAAGAATTCTACTCAATGAAATAAATACGCTTCCGGGCTTTACTGACATAAGCATGTATGCAAAGATGTGGGAGCACGACGGCATTGATTTTAAGGAACTCATAACACGCTTGCTTGAACTTGCCGTTGATAATGCCGCAAGAAACAGACGCTGTATATAATAAAACAGCTTGGTGCACAAACGGGAGATATACTTATGGATAAAGGTTTTAACAGCGACAGCAAACCTATAGGGATTTTTGACTCAGGCTTGGGCGGCCTTACCGTGCTTAAGGCTGTTCACGCCCTTTTGCCGAATGAAAATATTGTCTATTTCGGAGACAGCGGAAGAGCACCTTACGGAAATAAATCTGCTGAAACAGTTTTAAACTATACTTTGCAGGATATAAATTTCCTTTGCGGAATGGATGTGAAAATGATTGTTATAGCGTGCAATACCGCAAGCGCATGCAGTCTTGACGTTGTGCGTGAGAAATATTCGATTCCCGTGGTAGACGTTGTGGGCGCCGGAGCAGAGGCTGCCGTAAAAGCAACAAGGAGCGGAAATATAGGTGTTATAGGAACTACCGCAACCGTACGAAGCGGTGTTTATGAGCATGCGGTTAAGTCACGTATGCCGCAGGCTGAATTTCATGCAAAGGCATGTCCGTTATTTGTGCCTTTAGTGGAAGAAGGCTGGTGGGGACACGAGGTAACGGGAACTGTTGCAAAAGAATATTTGCAAAGCATAAAAACATTTAACGTAGACACATTGGTTTTGGGCTGTACTCATTACCCATATCTTGAGAACGTTATAGGAACAGTGATGGGCGACAGTGTCTCTCTTATAAATTCTGCAGATGCCGTTGCTGAGAAGGTAAAGGCAGAGCTTTCCGCGCGCGGTTTATTTACTTCGCAGGAGGAAAGAGGCAAAATAGAGTATTACACAAGTGACAGTGTGGAAAAGTTTAAGGAGCTGGGCAGTCTGTTCCTCGGCGAACCTATGGAGCATGCTGAGAGGGTGTCGGTGCAGTGAAAGAGAACGTCTTTTTTTGCCTTACCAAGGAAAGAGCAAATATCTGCAACGGAAAGGGTGCGCTTAAATTCCCGAATGCAGATTTTTTTTTAAGACTTCCTGCGGAAGACAGAGATAATTTTACTGAAAAGACGTTGTTACGTATATCAGAAAAAGCATGTGCCGAGGTAATCTACGACTTCTTTAATCTCAGAATAAAAGATTCTTATCTCATACAGGCAATTTCACAATTGTCGGGAAAATATAGTCTTAATAATACCGAGTCTGAAAAAAGTGATTTTTTTGTACAATATGCAATTATCAGGGCCAAAGAACGCTTAAAGCTGGCTCGACAAGAAAATAATGAAATGCTGTTGCAAAACGATTATGCAAGGACTGCGGCTCTGATTATGACAGCTGAGTGTGGACTACTCGATTTCGAAGCGGAAAATATTGATTTCTTTTTCAAAACGGATATTTCTCGCAAGCGTCAAACCGTTGCAAGGCTTTTTTTTGAGTATGACAGGAGACTCGGCAGTGCGGCTGAGGTATGTGATTTATTTTACCGTGCGGTATTGATGTTTTTAGGAGGACAGGCGTGTCATGAAACCATCTGAAGAATTGTTTATTTCCGTGCTTAAATGTGCATTTACCAAGCAAAATTGCGACGTCAAGGTTTCTCTTGATTCCGATGAGATGAAAGAGGCTTTTCATCTTGCGGAAATAAATGCACTTCCTGCCTTTTTTTATGAAGGATTGTTGTACGTGTCGGAAGATCCAACTGAAAAGTTAGTTGTGACTGCCAAACTTGCAAAAATTACGGCTAATTCAGCTGAAAGATACGATAGATATAAAAAGAGTATTGAGCTTCTTGCAGAAAACGGTGTGAAACTCATAACGATGAAAGGCTTTATTGCAAGAAAGTATTACCCTGTTCCCGAATACAGAACGTTCGGTGACGTTGATATATTGGTGAAGGAGGATACGGTTGCAAAGCGGGTGCTTAGCAAGGCAGGCTTTAAAGAAGATCATAATGAGCTGCATATTACGGGGATGAAGCTTGACAGCTTGTATTTTGAAATTCACAAAAGCCTTCTTGATGAGGATTCTTTGGTACCGCAGGGGGCTAAGGGACTTCTGAATAATGCGTGGCATTACACAAGAGACGGTTTTACCGGAGGTGTACTTGAGTTTACCGAAGAGTTTCACCTTTTTTATTTGATAGTTCATATAGCAAAGCATTTTTACGGAAGAGGCGCGGGCGTGAGAATGTTTCTTGATATTGCATTGATGCTTAAGGCTATAAAAGAGGAACGTATTGCGTTTGATTTAGGTGCTTTTGCGGAATATTTGTCCTGTGCTTCTCTTTCCCAATTTGCCGGTAGCGTTTTTTACCTGTGTAAGAGGTTTTTCGGAATTCAACTGCCGGTAATCGAGGGAATTTCAGAACATATTGATTCTCTTGAAAAAGATAGTGCTACGACTGAACTGCTTGCAGAGTACGTAATACGCGGAGGAACGTTTGGTTACAGCGGACCGGCATACGAGATTGCAAGACTGCGATGTGCTTATATAGGAAATGAAGATAAAAAAGAGGCAAAGTCGAAAACCGTAAAAGCATCATTTTTTCCTTCGCGCAAGGCAATGGAAGGTCGTTATCCTTTTTGCAGAAACAAGCCGTTCCTTTTACCTGTTGCACACGTTGTGAGAGTTTTCAACGTTTTGATTAACAGGCGGCGCGCAAAATCTGCGGTAATAAGACTCAAAAGGCTTTGCAACAGTGAAGAAAGTGCCCAAAAGCAGGTTGAATTTTACTCCAAGATAGGGCTGTGAATAACTTCTGATTTTTTGCATAGCATTAAATTATCGACAATGCAGGGGGAACAGAGCGGTGACCTTTGCCGTATATTCAAGGAAATCGCGGACTACGGAGCGCGGTGAAAGTATTGAAAATCAAGTGGAGCTGTGCAGAAGGTATATTGAAAATTATTTTGGTAAAGGCAATACTATTCTGATATATGAGGACGAGGGTTTTTCGGGCGGTACTACAAACCGCCCTGCTTTTTTGCGCCTTTTTGCAGAAGCGGAAGAGGTGGGGATAACGCACGTTGTGTGTTACCGCCTTGATCGTATCAGCCGCAGTATAGGAGATTTTGCACGGCTGATAGAGGATCTGAGCAGTCGCGGCATTGAGTTTATATCAATAAAGGAGCAGTTTGACACCCAAACGCCCATAGGGAGAGCCATGATGTACATAGCCTCGGTATTTTCACAGCTTGAAAGAGAGACCATTGCGGAGAGAATACGAGACAATATGTCGGAGCTTGCCAAAACGGGACGGTGGCTCGGCGGAAGAACTCCGCTGGGATTTAAATCGGTAAAAGCCGTTTCTGAGAAAGGCAAAAAGCACGTTTATTTTAAGCTTGAAAGCATAGATGAACAATTATCAACGGTAAGATACATATACGGCACGTATGAAGAACTCGGTACGCTTTCGGGAACCGAGCGAGCGCTTAAAGCACAAGGCCTGATGACACAAAACAACAAGGCGTTTTCAAGGCTTGCAATTAAAAAAATACTTGAAAATCCGGTTTATGCCGTTGCCGACAAAGATACCTATAATTATTTTAAAACGCAGGGGTCTGTTTTGTGCGGTAACACCGATGATTACTGCGCTGACTTCGGGATAATGGCTTTTCACAAGACGAAAAAGTCTCCGAAAGGAAAAAAGGTTCAGTCTGAATGTGATATATCCGACTGGATAATTGCGGTGGGGGAACATCGCGGGGTAATAGAGGGAAAGCGTTGGGTGAACGTGCAGCGCTTACTGAAAAAAGGAAGCCGTATCGCCGCGGACGGAAAAGCAAAAGAAGGCAGGGGACGTCTCGGGCTGCTTGCGGGCTGTCTGGTGTGTCCTGATTGCGGTAATAAAATGAGTGTTAAGGCGGGCAGTGCAAACGGTACGTATTATTATTGCTGCAACTTAAAGCTGCACAGTCGCAGAGCCTGCTGCCGCGCCGAAAACGTTAACGGCGCGGCGCTC
>JAZPZG010000012.1:0-6835 GCA_045544575.1 Clostridia bacterium | reverse complement strand
ACAAATTCAAGAGGCAACAGATGCTTTTGCACTTCTCCCCCTTTTACTGCATTCTCAAGCTCTTCCACGGTAACGGCATCATTGTACATCATATCTCCGTAGCTTGTTCTGCACAGTGCAGACATTACAGCAAAGCAGCCGATAACCTCCCCCAAATCATTGCATATCGAACGCACGTAGGTTCCTTTTGAGCACGTGACGTCTATCACTGCCTTCGGCAAAGATTCCGCAGTCTGCGGTGAAAAGCTTATCAAAGCTATATCATAAACGTTAACGCTTCTTGCCTGAATTTCGGTTTCAATCCCCTGACGAGCCAGCTTGTAAAGAGGTACTCCGTCCTTTTTTATGGCTGAAAACATAGAGGGAATCTGCTTAATTTCACCCTTAAAATTATCAAGCGCATTTTTTACTCTTTCCTCAGACAGCCAGGAAAGCTCACCGTCATATCTGGAACGTTCGGTTCCCCATATATCCATGGTGTCGGTCGAAAAGCCGAAAGTTATTTCAGCTCGGTACGACTTTTTCATGCGCAAAAAATACTCTGAACACTTTGATGCCTGACCTACACAAATAGGCAAAACGCCCTCAGCCTCGGGGTCAAGCGTACCTGCATGTCCGACCTTTTTTTCTCCCAATATTCTTCTTACTGCGGCAACACACTTAAAGGACGTCATGCCGCGATTCTTTTTCAGATTAATAAATCCATCCATTTTTATTCTCTCGGTTAAATTATTTTCTCGATTTCTGCAAGAACTGCTTTCTTTACCGTCTCCGGTTCTCCGTGTATCGAGCAACCCGAGGCACAGGCATGACCTCCGCCGCCAAATATATTACAAATCTCGGCAACGTTATAGCGAGAGGAACAACGCATGCTTATTTTATTACCGTCCGATCCGTCCGAAAACTGCCTTGCAAACACGGCAATTTCCACGCCCTCTATATTTATAAGGGCAGGAGGAACTGCATTTGAGTCGCTCTGCATAGCTCCGATCTCTTCAAAGTCATTAAGACTAAGATAAACGTATACCGCCTTACCGTCGAAAAACAACTCGGCATTATTGTACGCTTTGGCAATAAGCTTGGTTACCTCCGGCTTTTTCAAATCAAAAAGACTCCTTGCAATCCAATTAAGATCGGTTCCCGTAATATCAACAAGCTCCCCGACAACTCTGAAAGTATTGCCGGTAGTGCAGGTGTAAACAAATCTCCCCGTATCGGTCAATATACCGGTGTAGAGCCTTATTGCAATATCATAATCAGGGCGAGGACACCTTATTCCGTCACAAAATTCTCTAATAAAATCCCAAAGGCCCTCAGATGCCGCTGCCCAAGACGGGTCAGCAATATTGACGGTTGCAAACTCTGAACCTTCGCAGGGCAAATGATGGTCTATACGCACTGTGCTTGTACAGCTTTCAAACACGCCTCTGCATACGGGAGCAATTCTTTCGAGGGTGGCACAGTCGACCGCAATACCGAGATCAAAAGATCCTATATCCTCATCACAGCTGTTTTCCGGTGTCAGATAAACGGTTTCCACGCTGTCCTCATACACTAAAAATTTCAAATTTTCCGGATAATCTTCACCCGAAAAAACGCAAACCGCCTTGCCGGCGCGCGACAGCGCGACGGCAAGGGCGTAGGCGGAGCCTACCGCATCGCCGTCTGCATTTCTGTGCATAAAGACGGCGATACGGTTTGCCTTTTCAATTAATTCAAAACAATCATTCCACATTGTCTTCATCAGTTTTCACCACTTCGTCAATAAGCTTTGACATATACGCGCCTCGCTCCAAAGACTCATCCAGTGTAAATGTAAGCTCCGGCAGCGCACGTATTATCATACGCTGACCTATTTCACGCCTGATATATCCGGCAGAATTTTTAAGAGCCAAAAGAGCCTGTTGCTTCTGATGCTCATCACCGAATACACTTACGAAAACCTTGGCGTATTTTAAATCCTTTGCAAGCTTAATACTCATAACGCTCGTCATCAACGGAATTCTGGGATCCTTCAAATCGTTTCTTATTATTTCGCTGATAACTCGCTGCATTTCAGCCGCAATTCTGACTGTTCTGTCCATAATGTACTTCCTTATTTCTTCTTATCATCTACTGTGCGTGCAATTGCTTCCATCACAAAGCTTTCAACAACGTCGCCTTCTTTTATATCATTATAGCGTTCAAATGAAAGACCGCACTCAAAGCCGGAAGCGACTTCTTTCACGTCATCCTTGAAACGCTTAAGCGAAGCGAGCTTGCCCTCATGAACAACAATTCCGTCACGCACGATTCTAACCTCGGAGTTTCTTACAACCTTACCGTTAGTTACGTAGCCGCCGGCAATCGTTCCGACACCTGAAACGTTGAATGTCTTACGGATTTCAATATGACCCATTACAACTTCCTTGTACTCAGGCTCAAGCATACCGTTCATAGCAGCCTTGATATCGTTTATCGCATCATAAATTACACGATAAAGCTTAACGTCAACGCCCTTTGCCGCCGCAAGCTCTGCAACGTTTCCTACAGGTCTTACGTTAAATCCTATGATAACCGCATTGGATGCTTCCGCAAGCGAAATATCAGACTCCGTAACACCGCCTACGCCGCCGTGAATAATGCAAACACGAACTTCGTCATTGCTGAGCTTTTCAAGCGACTGCTTAATAGCCTCAACACTTCCTCGTACGTCGGCCTTTACAATGATATTGAGATCCTTGACGTTACCAGATTGAATCTGGCTGAACAAGTCCTCAAGGTTAACCTTGTTGGAGTATGCCATTGTTTCCGCTCTTTGTGCATTACGTCTCGTATCGGCTACCTTCTTCGCGAGCTTTTCGTCATTGTTAACAACAAAGAATACCTTACCTGCCTCGGGCACCTCGGTAAGACCCGTTATCTCAACAGGAGTTGAAGGGCCTGCCGCCTTTATCGGAACACCCTTATCGTTTGTCATTGTACGGATATGTCCAAAGCTTGTTTCGGAAAGTATCGCATCGCCCACATGCAATGTTCCTCTCTGTACGAGAAGAGTTGCAACAGGTCCGCGGTTTTTATCAAGCTTCGCCTCGATAATAGTTCCCTTTGCCTGCTTGCCGGGACTTGCCTTAAGCTCAAGAATATCTGCTGAGAGCAATACTGTTTCAAGAAGCTCCTCTATATTAAGGCGCTGCTTTGCAGATACCTTTATGAAAGGAACGTCACCGCCCCAATCCTCTGCTACAATACCGTTCTCTGCCATCTCGTTCATGACACGGTCAACGTTTGCGCCCTCTTTATCAATCTTGTTGACTGCAACTACGATTGATACGTTTGCCGCCTTTGCGTGGTTGATTGCTTCGATAGTCTGGGGCATAACGCCGTCATCTGCCGCAACAACGATAATGGCAACGTCCGTAACCTGAGCTCCGCGTGCACGCATTGCTGTAAACGCCTCATGTCCGGGGGTATCCAGGAACGTAATTTTTCTGCCGTTGATTGTTACCATGTAAGCACCTATGTGCTGTGTAATACCGCCTGCTTCTCCTGCAGTAACGCTTGTCGAACGAATAGCATCAAGAAGAGATGTTTTACCATGGTCAACGTGTCCCATTACAACTACAACGGGAGGTCTTTCTTCTGCATCCTCTGCCTCAAGCTCGTCATCGGGATCCTCAAAGAGAATTTCCTCGTCCGTAACTATGATTTCGGGTTCTGCAGTAATTCCGAACTCGTTTGCAATGAGCGCTGCAGTATCAAAATCAAGCTCCTGATTAAGAGTAGCCATAACTCCCATAAGCATAAGCTTTTTTATAACGTCGGTAGCACTCTTTTTCATCATCTCGGCAAGCTCTTTTACCGTAAGCACGGGAGGAACCTTGATGTTTGTGAGAACTGCTATAACTGCAGGACTGCTCTGAGTGTTCTTTGCGTTCTTGTCCTTTTTCGGCTTCGGGCGCTTCTTGCCTTGATTATGGTCAATATCGTAAGCTCCGGAATATGAAAACTCATCGCTTTCAATTTCATTAACGCCTTTTTTATCACCGATAAAGCGCTGTGCAGACTTATATTTATCCCTTTGAGGAGCGTTATTGTTTCTGCCGTTTTGGTTGCGCTGTTGCTCCTTCTTGTGCTGCTTTTCAGGCGCCTGAACCTTTTCTCTGCGGGTGTCCTGAGGCTGTGCCACTGCGGGATCAACTGCGGGAATGGAAAGTCTTGACTTAGAACCTCTGCCGTCTCTTTCACCCTGATAGCCTCCGCCTGCATTGTTTCTCTGCTGACCGTTATTTGAACGGTTGCGGTCAAATCCACCGCCGGAAGTGTTTCCTCTCTCAAACCTGTCGCTACGCTCATTACGAGGCTGATACTCGCGGGTTTGTGAAGGTCTTTCGCTTCTCTCCGCCCTTGCAGGCCTTTCTCTCTGTTCATTTTCAGGAATATCTTTCTTTACGGGTCTGCTCGTTACTATTTCAATAGTCTCAACGTTGCCCGCATTTTTTATGCTTTCCGTAACAGACGTATCAGGTTCCTTAGGCTCCTCGATGACAGGCTTTTCCTCCTGTACAAGCTCAGGCTGCTTCGTCTCCGCAACAGGCTCTGAAACTGCTTCATTTACGGCTTCAACAGGCTTGCTTTCCTCTTTTACAGCAGGTGTTTCTTTTACAGTTTCTTCAGTTTCAACCTTCTTTATACGCCTTATCTTTCGGGGCGCAGGCGCAGCTTCGGCAGCAGGCGTATCGGCATTATCGCCGTCTGCTTTTTTCTTTGCTGCATTGATCTTTTTCTGCTCATTTATAAGAGCCTCATAGCTGTCATCCTTGCGTACGGTAGACAATCCGGACATAAGGCCTGAAGCAGGTTGACTGTCCTTGCTTCTTGTTCCTCTGCTGCGAACAGGCTCCTGCTCACTTTGGGAATTATCAATAACAACTCTTCTCGCAATGACAACACCTTTTGCGGATGCTTTCTTTGTTGCGGGCTTTGCTTTTTCTTCGGCAGACTCGTCCTTTCCGGCAGTATCGGCACTGAAGTTGATGCGCTTATAAAAGCTTTCAGCCTGCTCTGAGGTAATCTCACTCTCAAGGCTCTTGGGATAAATACCCATCTCTTTAAGCTTAGTCATTACTCTTTTACTTTCCCAACCTACATGCTTTGCAAGTTCATTTATCTTTATGCCGTCTTTACTCAACAGCTCCACCTCCGTTTTGCACTATACATGCTTCAAATTCTTCTTTCAAACTATCATAAACCGCCTGTTCAACGTTCATCTCATAACTGCGGGCAAGCTTCTTTTGCTTGCACATGGTATTCATACATTCCCGGTCCGGGCAAATATAGCAGCCCCTGCCGTTCTGTCGTCCCGTAGAATCCACGTGAAATTCTCCCTCGGGAGTTCTCACTATTCTAAGCATTTCCTTTTTTGGACGCTTCTCTCCGCAGCCGATGCACATTCTCACAGGCACCTTTTTTTGCTTCAACAATTAAACCACCTCAATCGCCGAGAAGTGCTGTAAGCATTGCTCTGTTTCTTTCAGCAGAGTCTTTTTCACTCTTGATATCAATCTTGCAGCTTGTAAGCTTTGCAGCAAGACTTACATTAAGACCTCTGTTACCGATTGCAAGTGTAAGCTGGTCATCAGGTACTATAACGGTAGCAACCTTTCTTACTTTTCTTCTCTCGCCTTCAAACGACTCTTCCTCGTCAATTACAACAGCCTGATCGTCCGAAACTCTTGCGGGACTCAAACTGTTCTTGACAAATTCCTCAAGGATCGGGCTCCATCTGATAACGTCAATACGCTCATTGCAAAGCTCCTCAACAACGCGCTGTATTCTGCCGCCCTTTTCTCCTACGCAAGCACTTACGGGATCAACCTTGGGATTGTGTGAATAAACGGCAATTTTTGAACGCTGACCCGGTTTTCTTGCGATGCTCTTAAGCTCAACTACACCGCTTGCAATCTCAACAACTTCTTGCTCAAGAAGTCTTTTAAGCAAGTCATCGTGAGTTCTTGAAAGTTTGAGAACGGGCTCTCTCATAGATCCCTGTTTTCCGCCCTTACCCCTTGATTTCTTATCCTTAAGCTCGATTACGTACGCTTTAACAGTAGTATTAGCTCTGTATTCCTCACCGGGGATTTGGTCTGCATGCTCTATAACGCCTTCAATCTTTCCAACCTGTACGTATACGTTTCTTCTTGTCTCCACGCGACCGGTTTTCTTATCAAGATACTCGTAGGTTTCCACGCTCTGAACCAAACAGTTTACAATGTCTCCTACTTTATTTTTAAACTCTTCGCAAAGCATTTCACGCTCTTTGTCCTTCATCTGCTGGATCATAAGAGACTTTGCCTGATGCGCAACAACTCTGCCGAGGCTCTCAAAATCATTGGGAGTAACGTCAACTTCAACTATTTCGCCCACTTCAAAATCGGGGTCTTCAAGTCTTACCTCTGCAAGAGAAATTTCCGTAGCTTCGTCCTCTACAGTCTCAACTACTTCCTTTTGAATGTAAACTCTGAGTTCTCCTGTATCACGGTCAAATTCTACACGGCGACGTTTTTCCATACCCGCACCTGTGTCATGTATACGGCCGTCCTCGCCGCTCTTTTTGTCATAAGACAGATTAATTGCCTCTTCAAGTGCTCTGATAATTACCTCTCTGTCGATACCCTTTTCCTTTTCAAGTTCTGCAAGAGCCTCAAAAAACTCCTTATTCATCTTTGATAAACCATCCTTTCTTCTGTGCCTGCGCATAACCATCTAAGCGTAGGCGGCTTCATTTAAAAAATCATTGTTACTTATATAAAACATCCTTTTTTTCAGAGTTACCGAAATACTCAGAATTTAATCA
>JAZPZG010000011.1:0-14712 GCA_045544575.1 Clostridia bacterium | reverse complement strand
TTTTCCTGTTCTTTTTCAAGTGAAATTAAATTTTCCTCAATTTCGTCTATAAGTTCGGCAGATGTTTTTTGAATTGTAGATAAAGAGGCTTTAAGCTCCGGCATTTCTTTATCCTTGCTCCAGCTTGCAATATAAGGGAATGACGATTCTCCTGTTTCAATGCCGAAATGTTTACATACAACAAAGGCCACACTTTCGGCTTCAACCTCACGCATACGCCTTGTTTTCTTTTCTTCGGGAGGAAGCAATGCCAATTCCTCAATCGTGTAATTATGGAGCTTTGCGTGAGATATTTCGTGTACTGCTGCCGCAATGGTTTCTATTTCTGACATATCATTTCTGACAGTAATTTTTGCGTCCTCTCCATAATGACAATATCCCTGCGCCGTATCTCCCGGCTCAAACTCTATGAGTTCAATGGGGAACGGAGATATTTTCTTTAATACCGACCAAAATTCTTCGTAGTTTTCAACCGTTCCTACAAGCTCACCGCCGCCCAATTCAGGAAGAGGCTCACCGTCTGTCTGTGAAATATCATATACAGGCGCAGCCTTAAATGCAGGGACAGTAATTTCTTTTTCTTTTGTTACAGGGTTTCCGTCACCGTCTCTGATTATTTCGCCGTTTCCGTCTCTTTGTATTTCATCAATCTTTGTCTTATACGGAGCAGGGGCAAATATCTTTATAGCTTTTTCGCCCTCTTTGACATAACGGTTAAGGTCTTTCCAAGCATTAAATCCCGCAATATACGAGGCATTGGGTAACTGATGAAGAATAAGCATTGTATTACGGAAACTGTATTTATGAAATACAGCCATTGCCGACAAGTACCGTTTATAGTTTTCGCTTTCAAAAACATTTGTTAATTCCTGCTCTAAAATCCCTGTAAGTTTTTCAACTCGTTCTTTTGTATTTTCGTCTTTGCCAAACTCTATGAGATTATCAAGCGAATGTGTTTTAGTGTTTTCAGCCATATAATCAACCTCCTTAATAAGTTCTGATAATGGTTGTTCCCAAACCTCACCAAAGGCCCGGACAACCGTATTTTTGTTTGCTCCGTTTTCTGCAAACATTTCCAAAGTATCAAAGCCCTTTTCAAACATTGGTATTATCGTAGTGGGAATGTTCGGAGAAAAATGGATAATGCCGTTTTGGTATTCTTTACCCGTTCCTATCCAACCACGAATAAAACTGTCAAAGGCTTCATCAACATTTGCGTCTGCGTGTTCTTCTGCGTGAAAAGATTTAATTTGCTGTCGTGAATACTGATAACCTAAAATTAAAGTGCCTGTTTGCGGATTGAACATAAATCTGCGATTCTCAATTTGTTGCATATCAAAAGAAAAGGAATTTGTATCAATCCGCATAACAGACTTAACAATATCAAGATATTGCTTTGCCAATCGGTATTACCTTATCTGGCTTCTTTATCGCCTTTGAAAATATCCTGCTGCTCACTTGAAATACAGGGGTATTTTCTCACAAGCTCGGTTATCATTTTATTTATTCCGCGCATAAACTCTTTCGGACTTGCTTTGCCTTTTGTTATCAAAGTAAGCTGATTTTCCCATTCCGCAGTTAAAGAGGCAGATATAAGGGTATCGGGCAGAACGGAAATAAGGAGCGTTCCGTTTTGTGTAGGAATAATATTTTTTCCTTTACGTTCGGCAAAACCTGTCTGCACCAGCTTTTCAATTATGCCGGCTCTTGTTGCCGGAGTTCCCAAGCCTTTACGTTCCGCTTCGTCCGTAATCTCTTTGCTGCCTGCTGTTTCCATTGCAGAAAGTAAGGTATCTTCTGTGTACGGTTTAGGGGGTGATGTGAATTTTTCTGCAATTTCAGCCCTTATGCCTGCATAGGTCTGACCTTTGTAAAAGTCGGGTATCTGTTCGCCGTCCTCATTGTCTGCCGGCTTGCAAAGCAATCTTTCAATCGCTTTATATCCGAGAGAAACAACCAATTTACCCTTAACTGTAAATACAGTTCCGCCGCACCTGAAAGCAGCCGCCGAAAGTTCGTAAACATAAGGCTCTGCTACTGCACACATCAGACGGCAGATAACCAGCTTCAAAATGTTAAGCTCGCCGGAGGGTAATGTCTTTATATCAGCCTTTTCAAGTTCCATTGTGGGAATAATGGCGTGGTGGTCTGTTACCTTGCTGTTATTTACAAGCAAACTAACATCAGGGAAATAATCGGGAACGCTGTCAAAAGGAGGCACCTTTGCCGACAAATGCACAACAGCAGTTACGGTTTCTGCCATATCATCAGTTAAGTATCTGCTGTCCGTTCTCGGATATGTCAACAGTTTCTTTTCGTATAATGCCTGTGCATAATCAAGTGTCTGCTGCGCTGTATATCCGAATACTTTATTTGCCGTTCTCTGCAAAGTAGTTAAATCAAAGAGCTTCGGAGGCTTTTCGATTTTCTGCTCCTTTTTGACGGAAACACAAACGGCCTGCGAATGTTCGCAAGCCGCCTTGATTTCCTCTGCGTGTGGTAAATTGTCTATTCGCTCACTAACAGCCTTAACGCTGCCTGTGTCGATTGATACGGTGTAGTATTTTTCCTTTTGGAAGAATGTTATTTTATTATTCCTGTCTGCCAAAAGCGCAAGCGTTGGCGTCTGCACTCTGCCAATATTCAAAGTCTTTTTATACAGGAGAGAAAAGAGCCTTGTAGCATTTATGCCTACAATCCAATCCGCCCATAATCTGCAGAGAGCAGAGTTATATAAATTCTCGTATTCGCTGCCGTCCTTTAAGCTGTCAAAACCCTCACGGATTGCAATTTCTTCCATAGAGGAAATCCATAATCTTTTAATAGGTTTCTTACAGCCCGCCTGATTATATACCAGCCGGAAGATTAGTTCACCCTCGCGTCCTGCGTCGCAAGCGTTTACAACCTCTGTAACATCTTTTTTCTGCATAAGGTCTTTAACAACCTTAAACTGTTTATTTTTCTCACCGTATATTTTGTACTTGAAATGCTCCGGGATAATTGGTAAATCCTCATAAGCCCATTTTGTAAATCGGTTATCATAAGCGGAGGGCTCGGCAAGTGCTACAAGGTGTCCGACGCACCAAGTAATGATATATCCGCCGCCCTCAATAAAGCCGTCTTTTTTACCGCCTATTCCAAGTGCTTTTGCAATGGAAAAAGCTACCGACGGTTTTTCGGCAATTACCAAACGCATTTTTTATTCCTCCGTTTCCTCGTCGTCAGTTTCGTCAAGCTCCGCATCTTCGGCGTCGTCCTCGTCGTATTCCTCAAACTCAAAATCTTCCAAGTCGTCAGCCTGTTCAAGTTTCTTTTTCGGTAGTACAACCTTGTAATAGTAAGCGCCTACGCCTGCCGCACCTGCAAGAAGCAGAATTACAACAAGAAAACCTGCATTGCCACCTGATTCTTTTTCAGGCTCTTTTTCGGGTTCCTCCGGTTCCTGCGGCTCCGGCTCTTTCTGTTCGGGCTCGGTAACAGGTTTTTCTTCCGGTTTTTCTTCGCTTTCCTCTGCGAGAGCTTCGAGGTCGCTTTCATCAACAACATTCAGGAAATATACATTTTCGTTTTCTGCTGCGTGGTCGATTACGAAATAAAAAACATTTCCGTCTCTTGCAGTTACGGTTATAAACTGCAAATCTTCACTATCTGAAACGTCGTCCAAAAGGTCAGCGTTTCCTTTCGGGGTAAGAGTACGGTTATCTTCAATAACCGTTTCGGTGGTTGCTGTGGCTTCTGATTCTGCGCTAAACGCAAAAGCCGTCATGCCGGACAGTATAAAGGCGACGGAAAATCCCGCCGCCATAATCTTAAATATTTTATTTTTTCTCATTGTTGCCGCCCTCCTGTGCGTGTTTCTGTTCGTGTGGTTTCTGTTCGCCTGTGGTTTCCGGTTTTTCTTTTTTATCGTTCTTTTCCAATTCCGCCTTGTAGGTATCAGGGAGAACAATATCACCCTTTGCGTAGGCTTTAAGAAATACAGTAAGAGTTTTCTGGTCGAGGTTTACGGTCTTAACCAATTTCACAATCTGTAAGTTTTCTTCCTCAATCTTCTGTGCTTCAAGTGTACGGATTTTCTTCTGCAATTCTGCAATTTTGGCTTTTGCAGCCGCAATATCCTTGTTAATCTTATCAATGGTTGCCATAGTAAAAATCACTCCTTGTAGTTTTATTGTTTTAATTAAGTCGCCCGTAGGCGTAAAAATGAGAGCTCCAATAACTGCTGTTTACGCTTGCATATTGGATTGGGTTTCCGCAATGTATCATCATTCCGTTACCGACATAAATACCAACGTGAGATACAGGACTTCCGCTGTTGTATGTGCCCGTGAAGAAAATTATATCTCCCGGTTTTGCTTCCGCCGGTCTTACCGCAGTACATTGATTGAAAATGCCCTGTGCAGTAGTTCGGGACAGAGGATATACGCCGGAATTTTTGAATACCCAGCATACAAAGCCGGAACAATCGAAAGAGGTTGACGGACTTGAGCCGCCCCATACATACGGATAGCCTAAATACTTTTCAGCTTCCGTTATGAGCTTTCTGAAAGTTTCGTCCGAAAGTGCCGCACTCGGTATTTCATAATCGTTATACGGACTCTGTGTAACATTGGAATAAATATCATCAGCAAACAGATAATCACGGTTTCCCTTGCTTGCAAGATAGATATTATAAAGCTCCTGCTGGTCTGCATTTAAGGTTGTTGTAAAACCGCTGTTTGTGAGAGTAACATTTAATATTTTGTATGTGTAAGTGTTGCCCTCGCTGTCTGTTCGCTGCTCGCTTGTTTCGGTAATTCTCAAATGATATTGAGTATTAAAAAGAGCGTCCAGCTCGTCCTCAATCTCATTTGCTTTGAAATCCTGATATACCGCTGTAAGATATGAAATGAGCTCGTAAGGGTTATGGCCTATGCCTGCAACATTGTATCTGTATTCGTCATAGCCGGAATACTCGTTTTCAATGTTATCAATTCGATTTTGCAAATTCTGTTCAAGAGCTACATAATAATCTTCTGCTGCGTATATATCGTCGTCCTCTGCAAAGTAAGAGGAAACCATAAGAGAGCCGCCGCCCTGCGTACCCATAATTGAGCAAGATGTTAATACACTGCCAAGCCAAGCGAACAGAAGAAAGATGGCAAGTATAATTCCGAACACTGCTTTGTGCCGCCATACAAAAGCGGCAATCCTTGCCGTTACTGCCTTTGTATTCTGTGCTGCTTTTTTTGCCTTTTTCGCTGTCTGTTCGGCTCGCTTTGCTTTCTGATATTGTTTCTTTATACGCTGTTTCTGAATGAACTTTTTAACCTCTGACTTTTTAATTTCAGGGTGTTCTTTCAATGTCTTTTCGTATAAAGCCTTTATCTCTGCTTTCTCGGCTTTTTCCTGTAAGCGTTGCGCCTTTTTTATAGGTGCATTTTTTCTTTTTTGTGATAAATTCTTTTGCAACCTCATACTATGAGCTGCAAGTCGTTCCGCCTGTTCTTCGGTCTTGTGTGCCGCTTCAACAGAAGAATTTTCACGCTCAACCTCACGGATTTTGTTGTGTGCTTTTAATAAAACTCTGTTGCTTGCAAAGGTGGTTGAATTTTTAACAAAGGTGTATCGGTTATCACTTACCGGCTTTGCTTCATTCTCAAACTGTAACCGTGTCTTTGCCTTTTGTTTCTTTTCATCATACACACGCTGCCGCTTGATTTTGGTATTATGGGGAGCTTTCTTTTTGGCTTTTTCGGCCTTGTGATGCAGCCTTTCGGCTCGCTGTTCATATTTCTTTGTACGGTCAAACTGAAAATCCTCTTGCAGAGGAATTTCCTCGTCAAGATTTTCAGCATTTTCCGTTGTGTCCGATTTTTCTGTTTTTGCTGTTTCCGACTCGGCACTCTGTTCTGATGAAACGCTCTGCGCTGCTTCATCTGCCTTTGTATGCTCCTTTTGGTACAGTCGGTTTTTATTTTTAGGCTTTATGCCTTTTTTCTCCTGTGTACCTTTCGGGGTTGTGTGTTCCTGTCGTCCCAGCTTAAAATCGGTGTTCTTTTCCACAATATCAAACGCTTGCTTGTTTTCGTGCATTGCGTCCTGAATATTGTATCTTTCGCCCTTTGGTGCAGAGGGAGGCATATCCGCCTGAATATCTTTTGTACCGTCAGGAATATCCGTCTGCATTTCTGTTGTTTCTCCCGGAGAAATATTATCTGTTGTTTCTGCCGGAATTTCCTCCGCTTTATGCTCTTTGGGAACGGAAGCATCATTATCTGCAGAAATGGAATTGTCATTGTCTGCCCGGAATTTTTCAGCCTGTTTTCTTTGCGTTCCTTTTACCGATTCTGCCGTTTTAGGCTGTTCGGTATGACTTTCCGAATGTACGGGGATAGTTTCTTTTGTATCAAAAGCGCTATGCTCATATACGGGATTTTCTGCATTATTTATTACCGTATCTGATACAGAACTTTCCGAAATATCGGGTTTGGTTTCAGGAACATCAAAAGGCTGTTCGTGGGCTTCCTGCCGCTGCTGATACATACGGTTTTTCTTTGATGAAGATAAATCCGTTTTCTGTTCTTCAGGTCGGTTTTGCCGTCCGAGAACTGTATCGTCCTTTTGAGGCTTTGAAAAATTCAAGTCTCTGTTTTTTGCCTTAAATTCTTTGTCCTTGCTCATTTTTCACCTCCGCCTATTCAAGTTCGGGAGCAGATTTCTTTTTTGTCGGCTCCGTAGTTGAATTATTTTTTGTCTGACTTTTAAGCTCGTTTAACTGACCTTTGATAGAGGGCTTTTTCTCGTCAATGGCTTTCTGCATTGAAACTGTTGTATATCCCGGTAGTAATACACCATTTACGCAGAAAGCGTATTTATTAACATCAGGAATAACGGGTGATATTTCTGTAAATAAATGGTCGTATTCTGCAATTCTGTTTTGGATATACTTTTCAGCCGCTTCCTGACTTGAATATGTTTTCTCCTGATTTCCGAGAACTAAAGCAGCTTGGCCCGGTGCTCTCTGTGTACGAACAGTCCAAGACACGTCCCATTTCAACATTCCGTGTCTGGCTTGCCTTTTATAAATTCTGTACTGCATAAAGTAAACCATATTACTGCGCTCTTTATAGTCATACTTTGCGTCCACCCATTTATTGCTTGTGTGCTCAATGGGAGGTGTATTAAGATAGTTAAGCGCCCGGTTATGCCTTTGGGTAATAAGTGCTTCCTTTTCCCATTCCGAAAGAGCCTGCAACACTTTTTCGTATGCTTTATTTTCATTCGCTATACTTTTGTTGCGAAACCTCTCAACATCTTTTGCAGACATTTGAATAAGGTCGGAAATATCACAATCACGCTTATAATAAACGCTGTAGTCTATTTCAATATTCGTTCCGTGTATAATTCGTGAATTGTTATACACATCATAATCGCCGTGGTCGATTTTCATTAAACGTCAACCTCCTTGATTTCCCGTAGCTCAATACGGTTAGTAATTTCGTAACCGTGATTTTCTGCTGTCAGCTTCAAAAGATTTATAAGGGCTTTTCGTTCCTCACGCCGAATGTTTTTTAATGCTTCATAGGCAGTTTTATCAATACACCCGCTTTCGTTGTATAAATCGTTATTACGCATTGTTTCACCTCAATTTTGGTAAATAATAAGCGTGGAAGTTATGGAAAACATTTTCAAGTTTACGCACAAATTCCACGCCGTTTTTGTTATGGAAATATGGAAAACTCTTCAAGTTTACACACATTACCACAACACTATTGCTACTGCTGCAAATCAAAAACACATCTGTCCTTACAAGCACATAGCTCTATATCTGCAATACATTTTAATATAGGATATACCTGCGGAGGACATACTGCATTACCAAGACTTTTTAGCCTGTCGGCTCTGCCGTCCATTCTCTCTGTTACACGGGGAATGCCCTCAGGCTCTCGTTGCCACAATGTATGTCCGTCCAGCCATAAGGGAAACCCATTAACCACTCCACCCAATCCGGGTTGAGTGCTGCTTTGTCGCTCGTCGGCATTTCCTGCTGTACTATCTGTGTTGCTAAGTTTGCCGATTTCCGCGCCTGCATTAAAACCTCCGGTTTGAAATTCGAGCGAAGACCGTCCGATGCTATCGGGGTTAAGTAAAATACCGCTGCCGACAGAGGAAGGCTCCAAATTCTCCCGTTGGGGTTTATCTTTCTGAATATCCCGTTTTCCGACAAAAACACATTCATCCGCATTGCGTTTTTCTTGTTGTTTGTATTGTCGGAGGCAAGTGGCGTGGGAAACATCAACCGCGACGATAAAAGTTCTTGCGCGCTCATGCCATGCGCCGACGCCACAAGCCGGATATACGTATGTTTGAACAGCGTATCCTTCGCGTTCCAAGTCAAAAACCGTTTTGTCGAGCCCCATACCGATAAAGCCGGCAACATTCTCCCCAAGCACCCAAGAGGGGTGCAGTTCGGAAATAACTCTTGCCATTTCAGGCCAGAGGTAACGAATATCGGTAAAACCTTTCTGTGCTCCGGCTGTTGAGAATGGCTGACAGGGAAATCCGCCGCTGATGAGTGTAACTGTTTTTCGTCCTGTTTTTTCATAGAACACCTCCTTGTTAAGAGTGGTAATATCACGAAAGCGGGGCACGTTCGGCCACCGCTTTTCTAAAATTGATGTCGGGAAGTCCGCCCATTCACATTGGCAGACTGTTTCAAATCCCGCCGCTTCTGCTGCAATATCAATACCGCCAATCCCGGAAAATAAACTTAAATGTGTAAGCTCTTTACTCATTGTTTGCCACTTCTTCCGGTTTTGTTGTCATATATCGGTAAAGCTCAAGATGTTTCGGGAAACGGTCAACAAACGGAATAATAACATTACCATAGAACAAGAGGCCTTCGCCCTCGTTACTCTGTGTTACATACGAAAGCTGATTTGCTGAAATTCCAAGCTGCTTTGCAAGTATTTCACGGTCTCCGCCTGCCTGATTGAGCATATAGATAAAATCAGAGTTCTCAAAGATGTTTTCAATCTCACGGGAAGATAAAAGGTCTTTGACATTCTGCGTTATACCTGTCGGAATACCGCCCCATTTACGAAAGCGTTTCCAAATCTCAATAGAGTACGCCGCTGTCTGTTCCTCTTTCAAAAGCAAGTGAAATTCGTCTATATAATACCTTGTAGATTTATGCTCCGCACGGTTTAATGTTACACGATTCCAAACTTGGTCTTGAACAATAAGCATACCGATTTTTTTAAGCTGCTTTCCGAGCTCCTTAATATCAAAACATATCAGCCTGTTATTCATATCAACGTTGGTACGGTGATTGAATACATTTAATGAGCCGTGAACATACAGCTCCAATGCAGAGGCAATACGCTTTGCTTCAAGCTCCGGCATTGAATTGAGCTCATTGAATAAATCTTCCAAAATAGGCATATTGGAAGGCTCCGGGTTAAGTAAGTACGGTCTGTAAACATTTCGTACAGCTTTGTCAATTACGCTTTTTTCAATCGGCTCCAATCCGTTCTTGCCGCCGACTATAAGCTCACAGAGGGAAAGAATGAAATCCGACTTTAACATTACAGGGTTTTCTTCCTCCGAGTAGTTAAGGTTTATATCCATAGGATTGATGTAATTACGGGAGTTTGGCGCAATCTTAATTACCTGTCCGTTTAACTTTGATACAAGCGGATAATATTCTGCTTCCGGATCGCAGATGATAATATCATCATGCGTAACTAAAAAGCAGTTTGTAATCTCACGCTTTGCGCTGAAAGATTTACCGCTGTTATGAACAACAACACCGTTTGCCAAAAGAAAGTTATAATACTTTGGAACGGTCATATCATAAACATTGATTTTTTCCTCCAGCTTTACAAGCTCAACCTTTGTTACGGTGTTTCCGCCATAAAGAACAGCACCCGGTTTTATTTCTGCTGCTGCAACATAGTTTTCATCAGCACACAGCAAAAGGTGTGTATCGGTGAGAGAAACAGAAGTCCCGTCTGAAAAATCAATCTTGTATAGTTCGTCAGTCTGCTTTTCAATGCGAATATCTTTCGCCTTTGAATGTACTAACTCTTTCTTTACCTCGTCATAGGAATATGTGTCAATCTCCTTAACACCCTTATCAAAAAGGCTGCCTATTTTCTCTATAACACCGTCTTTCAAAATAAGTTCGGTATCATAGGCAAGACAGCCCGGTGTGCCGAGTATAAGCCCGTTTGGATTTTTGAGCTTCTTTCGGTCAACCATTATCATATTATTTGAAAGAGCATTAAGCCCATAATAGAGAGCTTCGTTTCCTGTCTGAAAAAGCTCCTGCGTGGTAAACGGAACAAAAATTGCCGTTGATGATGTTGTCATACCTCTTTGAATTTCAATCTGATTTATACCAATGGGAACAGAGGACATTAAGCCCTGTTCCTGCTGAAAATCAAGAGGTTTTAATGCACAGTTATATTTCTGTGCAATACCCTGTGCTGCAAATACTGCATTAGCAAGAGCCCTTTTGTTTTTTGCAGTATTCATAACAAGTACAGTAATTAAAAACATTCTTTCATTACGGCCCTGTAACTGCTCCAAAAGGTTTTTAGCGTCAACACCGAATGTAGCAAGGTCTGACGGAATAATATCCATATCGTAACCGCTGCGTACTGCTTTTTTCTGTTCCTCAATCTTCATTTTGTCGAGGTCGGTAATCTTACGCTTTACCATTTTGATAGCTTCCGACTGGTCTATGCTCTTGATGTGAAGATTTACCGCAATCGGTGTATCGAGGTCAAGAAAATCCTTTAACATACTGTCGGTAAGCTCCGGCGCAATTATCTGAACAAAAGAAACCTGCCCTAAATTGCTGCCGCACTTAAACGTTCTGCTGTCCCTGAAATCAAAGGAAGTCGGCGCAATAAAGTCTTTTGTAGAAAGTCCCGTCTTATGCACCAAATCCCAATTAAAGCGGAATTTCTCATTTGTGCCCTCATTGAAAGAGCCGTGAAGAAGCTCCAAACGTTCCAGCCCGGAAAGAGGTTTTGCGGAAACTCCAAGAGCTTTGAAATTTCCCAAAATATCCGCTTCAATGCGTTCCAACTTTTGCTTTGCAGCCTTAATGTCGTCTGCTTCAATACCAAAGGTGATAAACTTGCGCTTGATAAGTCCGTTATTGCCTTTTGCAATCTGTTCTTTCAACATCTGCATATACTCTGTACGGATAGCGTCAAATTCGTCCTCCTGTTTAGGTATCTCAATCATTTTCTGATATTCTTCCATATCTACATTCTGATTGAGGAAAGAAAGCTGAACGGAAATTGAATGGTCGAAATAATTAAGGAAATCGCAGTAATTTTCAAAAATTTCGTTTTTGTCCTCGTTCCTTGCAAGCTGATAATTTATGTCAAAGAATTGCAATGTCTTTGTGAAAAACTTATCCGTAACACGACAAACACCGTCCGGGTACATTGCCTTATAGCAAATTGTCTGTTGCGCGCTCATAGCAATTTTGCCTTGCATTTTCGCTTTTTTCACAGCTTCCGCAATCTGCTTTTTCTGACTTCGGGAAAGTGGTTTATCTGCCGGAATTTTTCGTTTTTGCTTTTTTGATTTTGTCTTTGCGTCCTGCAATCTTTTCTACCTCCTTATCTAAAATACTTTGTTTCATCATAGCCGAATATATATTTTCCGTTCGGTACGGTCTGACTTTCGGCCTTATAAATCGTGCGTTTATATACTGCTTCAATACCTTTTCAAGCGGCTGCCCGTTTTTCTCATACATAGCAAAGAGGAAGAACGGAAGCGCTGCTACAATTAAGAGCATACACGCGCCGCTGGTGCCGAGAACATTTCTTGTGAGAAAGTAAACTCCGACACCGGCTACTGCCGCAAGTGAAAAGCATATAAGCTGCCGTTTCGTAAGGTTAAACGCAACCTTTGATTTTACCGTAGTTAAGTCTTTCGGTACGGGTACATAAGGCATTGTTAAAAATCCTCCTTTCCTTAATGAGCATTGAATATTGATTTTGATATGCTTCCTGTCTTAAAGAGAGTAAAGCAAAGTACAACGGTATATGCCGCAATAGAAAATATGGTTGAATGAATGTCACTTGTTGCCGTAAAGCTGTTGACAAGTGCCGCGTATATTCCAACGCATACCATAATAAAGAAGCCCTGAAATGCGAGAGCAACAAGCCCCCTCAAATAGTTGCTTCCGACTTGGCCCCATTCACGATTTGCCATTGTCGCAAACGGGATAGCTCCGACAGAGCTATATAAATAAATTTCAATCATTCTGCCGAATATAACGACGGTGATACATACAGACAGAATTTTCATACACAGGCTGACGAGGGCAGTTTCCAGCATAAGCAAGAACAGTTCGCCCGTTCCCATTGCTTCAAGTGTTGGCCGTAAGTTCGTAAGAGCAGAGGAAATGTTAATATTGGTATTTCCCGCAATTACTCCGGCGCTGTTTGAAACAATATGCTGTCCGACATCAAATACCGCCATAATAAGGTTAAATGTGTTGCTGACGATAAGCACAGCAACACACGCCTTGAAAAAGTATTTGAAGAACATAAACGTGTCAACGTCGTGCATATTGTTTTTGTCTATAATCATACTGATTAGCTCATAGCATAAGACAAAAGTAATAATAAGCCCCGCAATCGGGACAATAACCGAGTTTGAAAGATTTTCAATAATCGAAAAGACGCTGCTGTTCCATTGTTGCGGTGTCTTGCCGACCTCTGTTGCTATCGTCCCGACTTTTTGGTTTACGTCATTGAACATAGTCGATAAACTACCCTCGATAAGAGAGATTAGAAAATCATTTATCGCCTGCGTGATTTTATCAAAAATGCTATCCAACTATTAAAACAGTCCTGACAGCAAGGGTACAAGGGTTGTGCCAATAACTATGACGCCGCCGCCCGCCATAAGTTGCTTGATACCCTGTGATTTTGCACCGGGGTTATCGTTTCCGTAACCCTCCATAAGATTTATGCCGCCCCATACACACAGACCGGCTCCAAGTGCAATTACGAGTGTCTGCAATATAGTAACTGCCTGTTGAAAAAATGCCATAAAATAGTCCTCCTTTAATTCTCAACTGATTCTTGTTTTTCTTCGGGGAGCTCAACCCGGTAATAGTCAAAGACTTCATCAGGTTTGATTTTTGCTCTCCGCTGTTTGCACTTCATATATTTTTCAATATCAAACGCATTTTCTTTTCTTGCGTCGGAGGTATATTTATAGTTCGGGTGCTTTGTTATATCGTACTTATCTGAAAGAAAAGGCCGAACACCGCGAAGCTGTAAAATACATTTTCCGCCGTCCATTACCGCCAATTCGTCTTGACTCATCAACTCCTTTCCGAGCTTTTGATAATTCAAGCCGTAAGAGTTCTGATTGCTTCGGGTTTCTGATGTATTGTATAAATCAATCGTCTCTTTACCCAGCGTTTCAGAAATCTCTTTCAGTGTGCTCTTTTCTTTTCCGCCTAAAAACAGGGTGCAATCACAGTTACCGATAATCGTATCGGCATTATCTTTGTAAATTGCCTTTAACTGCGACTGCGCCTGCAGAACAATACAAGCGGATATTTCTCTGCTTCGTATAACGGCTATAAGCCTTTGAAGCATAGGGATAGTTATGTTTGCTGCTTCGTCCAAAAGACAACGCACGTGTATAGGTAATCTGCCGCCGTATTCATCATCAGCCTTTGCACAAAGGATATTAAACATCTGCGAAATAACCATTGCAGTTATAAAGTCAAAGGTATTATCCAAATCGCTTGTGATGATAAATAAAGCAGTTTTTTTATCTCCCAAAGTGTCAAGCTCCAATTCGTCATATTCCATAAGTGCCCGGAGCTCTTTAATATCAAATGGCGCAAGTCTTGCACCACAGGAAATAAGAATTGACTTTGCCGTTTTTCCAGCCGCCAGCTTATACTTTTTATATTGCTTTACAGCAAAATGTTCAGCGTCTTTTTCTTCCAAACGCTCAAACAGTAAATCAACGGGGCTTTTGAAATTCTCGTCGTCCTCACGGGCTTCACTCGCATTTATCATGTCAAGTAAAGTAATGAAATTCTTTTCTTCTTCGGGAGCTTCATACCAAATGTAGGCAATAAGCGCAGAGTAATAGAGGCGTTCCGCCTTAACCCAAAAATCTTCGCTTGCTTTTTCGCCCTCACCTTTGGTATTGGCTATAATCGTGCTAACCAATTTCAAAATATCCTTTTCGTCTTTTATGTAGGCAAAAGGATTGTAGTGCATACTCTTTTTGAAATTGATAGTATTGAGCGACTTTATTTCGTAGCCGGCCTTTTCAAGAAGCCTGCCACACTCGATTAAAACCGTACCTTTCGGATCTGTTACAACATACGAGCTATGAAGCTGCATTAAGTTGGGTTTTATGAAAAACCTTGTTTTACCGCTGCCGCTACCACCGATAACCAATACATTTTTATTTCGTGCGTGTTTGGGATTTTTCGGGCGGCTGCTCATTGTCAGCCTTTCCGTGTTTGTCAGCAAGATATTATTTTGAAATTCAGCGTCCATATAAGGCTTAATATCTTCTGCCGTACCCCAACGAGCCGAGCCGTATTCAATACCTTTTCTGAACTTTTTTGCGTTCTTGCTGCGTATATATAAAATGCCTTTTATTGCTACTGCCGTAACAACTCCTATAAGCATATCAATAGGATTGAAAGAGAAAAGCGGA
>JAZPZG010000010.1:0-2514 GCA_045544575.1 Clostridia bacterium | reverse complement strand
GGCAGTAGCCGTAGTATATCGCGTATACGCCGCATAAGTGGTTTCGTCAATTACCAGCGACGTGGAAGTAACTGCACCATCAGTACCACGCATTGCCCAGTTCGTAACTGATTGATTGTCAAAAACTATATCGGTAGGATTCGTAATGGCTGTATTGTGAGAAAGACCGTTTCTGTCACTTACCTTCTCCACGTAATCGGGATTAATTGATATATATGCGGTCTCACCATAGTAATTGATTTTTCCCCACGTGTCATTTTCTACAGCAAGAACGTTAAAACGCTCTCCCGTCGTCATTGTGCCCAAAAGAGTACCTGAAGAAGATGCAGAAGCTCTTACGTTCAGAGAAGACGTAGTTACTCTATGAACTCCCGTAGAATATGAATCAGGATACAAGGGCGAGCAAATATATGCAACATATGTATCTGTAATGCCATAGGAACGGTCTGCACAAGCACCGCCGTCCGTAGTAAACGCACCGCCTCCGGTATTACCTTCAATGGTGTAAAGCGTATTGTTGGAAAAACCGGTAACAATACCAACGTGATTTACGTTTCTGCCACTTGAGGCACCCGATGATGACAAGAAGTAAACTATATCGCCCGCAACAGGTACGTAGCCTCCTGCCCTAACCGTAGCCCACGAATAAGCAACTCCCTGATTTTTAAACTGAGCAAAAGAATTCTCCGTGTACTGTGCAGGTTTAATAACGTCGCTGCCAATACCGGCAAGAGCCGCACACCAAGAAACAAACATACCGCACCACTGTGAGCCAATATGATTATACGAATCTCCCACGTATGGTGAGTACCACCTGCCGTACTCAGTGTAGTTATTCGCACCGATTACGGTACCTGCAAGCTGCGTGGAATTGTTTCCTTCTTGATATCCAATCTGCGACTTTGCAATATTTACGATATCCACTCTGGGATTTCCCGTAAGATTAACTGCAAGCAGATTTTGATAATAAGGACCTGCCATATAATAAGATGAACCGCTGTAACTAAGCGCGTTTGACTGTGACGGTGCAATAAAGAACATGGAAACCGTCAGCGCAACAACAAGCAGCATTGCCACTGTTGTTTTGAAATGCTTTCTCATAAAAAACTCCTTTCACTGCTCAACTTGAAAAAGCAACTTATTAAAATACATCGTAAAATGTTAAAATTATTTTTGTCTGTTGACTAAAATACTTAATTTTATTATATCAACTACTTATTTAAGTTGTCAACATCAAAAAAACTAAGCTTTTGTCATCACCAGAAAAGCTTCTTTTTTTTGTTTAAATTGTGCAGTGTGCGTGAATCCGGCTCTCTTGTACACCTTGATTGCCCGTATATTATCCTTCGCCACGGTAAGTCTTACTCCGTCCTCCGGGAATTCACTCTTTACAAAAGCAACTGCCGCATTTACCAATCGCAGTCCCAGCCCCGTACCTAACCCGCACAGAGAGGGCCTCAATCCGATTCCTATGTCAGTAAAAGACTCGTCTTCATAGATTTTCGCCGCTACGCTGCATTTCGCCTGTGCGGCAGGTCCTACAGATACAAAACCAATAAGATTCTCCAAACAGCCTTCCTCATCAGCGGCATAAACGCAAAAATGCAAACCGTTAAAAAGCTGCTCCTCTTCCTTTTCATATCCTTCAAAGTCATATTTTTTATATTCATCGGGATAATGCCACTCGGCAATATCTCTTGCGGCAGTCTCCGTCATTTCGCAAACTGCAAGGTTATCGTATTCCGCTAATACTATAAGCTCATCTTCACCTGTCATAAATTTACCTCTCAAAATATTAAAGCGCGGCGACAGAAAAAATCTGTCACAGCGCTTTTAGAACAACAACTATAAGCAATTACCGTAATTAAAAAGCAATAGTTCTTACTTTAAGGATACCCTCAACTGCAGAAAGTGTTGTTTCAAGATCTGCGGGAAGATTATCGTTTGTGTCAACGATTGAGTATGCCATATCCTTTTTGGACTTATTTGTAAGATGCTCGATATTAACGCCCGCATTTCCGAGGGCATTTGTGAGCTGAGAAATCATGTTGGGGATATTCTCATGAATCATGCAGATACGGTACTTGCAATCAGGAGCAGTGTCAACCTCAGGAAGATTCACGCTGTTCTTAATAATACCCGTCTCAATATAATTTTTAAGCTGTGTAGCAGCCATATATGCACAGTTGTTCTCAGACTCGGGAGTAGATGCACCGAGGTGAGGAATACAAACTGTATTAGGCATATCGATAACTTCTGCGCTCGGGAAATCCGTAACGTACTTTGCTACCTTGCCGGACTCTAAAGCCTTGAGCATAGCCGCATTATCAACAACTTCACCTCTTGAAAGGTTAATAATTCTCACTCCGTCCTTCATGTATCCGAAAAGCTCGTCATTGACGTAGCCCTTTGTGGAAGGATTAAGAGGCACGTGAATAGTAATATAATCACACTGTTCGCAAATAGCCTTAAGAGAATCACACTTGTTTACGTGTCTTGAAAGGCTCCATGCGG
>JAZPZG010000009.1:0-36323 GCA_045544575.1 Clostridia bacterium | reverse complement strand
AAATATACATTTTCTTTCGAATTGTAATTAAGTTCTTCAAGGTACTCTTTTGAGATGTATGTAGTTTGAATATCCTCAATTATAAAATCAGTATTATAAAGTTCAGAATCTAAACCTACATAAATCTGATCTGCGATATAGGGAAGCAATTGAGGATCGTTCATCCCCGAAAACGATATTTCAATGTTTTCTGAACTATTGGAATCATCTGTCGATATCGTCATATCGTTATTATCAACAGCACATCCACTTAAAAAAAGTATACAGGAGAGAAGTAAAGCTATAATTCGTTTCATAAACTCTCCCCTTTGTCCTTTAATGACTTTGCGGATTTTTTCTTGTAAGCAATAAAAGAAATACCACCTATTAATAATAACACGCTTATTATGATAATGACGGTTACGATGATTTTTGTCGAATCAAATGGGGCGATAGTTTTTTCTTCTCCGTTATCCGAATTAGTTAGTGTATCGGATTCTGTATCAATGGTAATATTTAACGGAACAATATTTCCGTTTTCGTCAATTTCAGCTTTTCCGTCTGCAATTCTATTTTTGATTTCTTCGATAGATAAACCAGTAACTACATGCGCCTTTAACAAACTATTACTTCCAACATAAATTTTCTTTTGTGTTGTAACGTTTGTATATTTGTTAGTTGCCGTAATGGTATAAATGCCTTCCTCGGTAAATTGTTCACCATCAGCGGCAGGACGATTAAATCTTGTATCTTCAACTAATCCATCAACGCCCTCACTCAGAATTTCGCGTTTTATATCAATGTTCAAATATCTTGAGTTGGCAAGATCAATATAGAATCCATTTTCGGTAAATACACTATTCGTAAGCTCTTGGCCAGTTACAACATCAAACGGAAAGAACATCGTGTTTCCGTTTCGAACAGAAAACTTAAAGTCAATTCTATAATTGTAATATGAATCAAAGAACAAGAAATTATCGTCTTTTATTTCGTATAGTAGCGATACTTCATAGTCGCCTTCTTCGCATAAAAGAACTTTTGTATTGGCATCTTTCGAGACTTTTGCAGACAAATAATCAATGTGTGTTTGCGATAACCCATCTGTATTTTGATAATCCGTGTGTTTTATTATCAAAGTGCCTTTCTTTAGGTTTTGCTTTTTTACTTGATATATTTCTTCGTATCCGTTTGTGTCTTCACATACATAGAGTTTTTTGTCGCCATTTAATGCATTAATGTCTTGTTGTAAATCGAACCAAAGCGTTACCTCGTCGCCGGCATTTTTTAAAAAAATTGGTGTACCATTATCAAGAACAACTCTTGTAAAACCGGTAACAAAGAACTCTCCCATTTTCCAATCATAATGTGGATCATCTTTACCAACGGGATTGCGTTTTGAGTAACCGTTGTCTTTTCCGGTATTATATAATTCTCCTAAACGATATTTATTGTTTTCTTCAGCATTTACACCTACAGAGAACAGCGATACTAATGCTATCATCACAAATATTATTGACAATAATTTCTTAAACATTCCTATACATCCTTCTATTGTTGAATTACTCCAAACGATTTAAAAAGCCGCAAAGCATCATTACTTTGCGGCTTTTCGTGTGCGGTGAAAACCGCATTTGGCGGAGACGGCGAGATTCGAACTCGCGTGCCCGTGAAGGCAAACTGATTTCGAGTCAGCCCCGTTATGACCTCTTCGATACGTCTCCGTGTATGGTGTTGGCATGATTATTGCGCCAACAGATAGATTATATTATGTTTCCAAGGGAAAAGTCAATATGTTTTTTCCCGGGGCGGTGATTCTTTGACTGAATGAACGCTGCAGGGGAATAAAAGAACAGCCGCACCGGGCTTGCGGTATGCTTTCGGAAAAGCACAGAGTAAGGGGCGGTGCGGTTGTTAGTGATGGTTGTTATATGGCGTGTTGACGAAAATGCCGTGGTCAGCAGGAAATGAGGAGTTTATCGCCGGGCATTATCGTGTCGGGGTTCTTTATGTCGTTGATGGCGATGAGTGCGTTTAGCGGAGCGCAATAGCGCTTGGCGATTTTCCAGAGAGTGTCACCGGGCTGTACAATGTATACGAGAATGGAGGGTCTGCAGGTGATAGAGGCGGTGTTGTCGGTGACAGAGGAGAGCTCTGTGATTACGGAAATTGTTGTGTTTTCGATAATTTCGCCGCGTGCGGCAATTGCAATGCGAAGCTCCATTTCAGAGGGGGAGAGCAGGCTGAAGCTCGTATGGCTTACGTAAAGCCTGAGCGGTACCGTTGCAGATTCTTTAAGCCCTGACTTTTCAATCGTGTGAGTGAACGGAATTTGCTTTTTGCAGGATACAAGCGGTTGTGCAGGGTCGCTCGTGATATAGAGTGCGCTGCAGACAACGTAGCCGTCTACTGTTATCATGTTGTCGCTTACGGTAATGTCAGCCTGGCCTATTTGCCCTGTGATATCGACAACCTCTTTTATTTGCGGAAGGTCGCTCTCTATCGTGAGAGGCTCTTTCAGCACAAATTGAACGTTGACGTCGCCTTTTCTGAGGAATGATTCAATATTTGAAGTTCCGAGGTCGAATGTTTTGCTGAGAGAGTAGGCATCTCCGAGCATTTCACCGCTAAGTGTCATGTAGCCGGTGACGTTAAAACGTATATCTGCGCGAATGTCTATTATGCGTGGGAGACCGTCGCTGTCTTCTCCCTTTTCCGCACGGAAGGATTTAATTTCGCTTCTGACGGTAAGGGCGGGGTCATCATCCGGGTTTGCTGCGGGAACCGAATGTATAAAAGGAATGTGGCTTTCTATTATTTCAAGGCGCTTTGCTTCGTCGTCTGAGGTGTATAACGTGCAGACCGTGAGGTTGCCCTTGATAATGATATTGTCGCCTGTTTTTACAACGGTAATATCGCAAATTGATGGGTCACTGCGTAAAATACAGCCTATTGAGGGTTTGCCGCCGCCAAGCTCGCTGGACTCGGCAAGCTCAAGCGTTGTGTCAATGCTCTCTGAAATTGTGCTGAGCGTATAAGGTGTTGTTTTTGTCTGAACGTCATTCATATTGCTGATGTCTACGGGGATTCCAATCTCAATGGTATTGTTTCCGTCGGCAAGAATTTTGATGACGCTTTTGATTGACAGTTTTCGTGAATTAGCTATTGAGTATTCAATATGTTCAAGAGCACAACGTGCAAAAACCGAAGAGTTTTCGGAGATTTCCCGTATATCTACCGTTGACGTGTGTGAAGACTGCGTATTGATTGCTTTTACAAGCGGTTCGTCGCCGCCGGTGAGGTAAAGAATTTTATAGTGAATTATATAGTTTACGATTACTTTACCGTTTTCCGCAGACGTGTCGGAAACGGTGCAGGCGCCGTCTACTGCAAGAACTGATGAGATATCGGGCATTTCTTCCGGAACAACACAGTCAAAGTCAATTACGCTTCTTGTGCGTTGTGGCGGAACAACTTGATTGGTTTTTATAAACTCTTTAATAATTTCCGGCATGTTTTTGCCTCCTTGTATTTATTTTTGGGGTTCAATGAATGTATATGTTGTCGTAAAAAAAATATTACGACGTTTACGTTAAAAAATGCTTTGAGAACTCTGCCAAGGGTTCTTTTTCGTGTTTTACTTCATCAAGCTTTGCAAGACAACTCTTTTCACACCATACGCGGCGGCTGTTGTAATATTTGTTTGCAATGCGCCAAAGCTTTTGAGGAAATTGTAACAGAAGCTTAAGTATTTCACGTTCCTCTTGACTTACGGATTTCACCTCATCGTATTTGCTTACAATGAATTCTGCATCCGACACGGACCAGCCGCACTTTCTCATTCTGCGTCTTATAAAATTTGCAAGGTCATACACCGGCATGTCGATACACACGCTGTCAAAGCCCAAAACAGCCGTTGGCTTTACGGGAAGCGCCGTGCTCATAAGAATGTTGTGTGCCGTATATTCTCTGTGGCAGAGGCAGCCTTCTTGCATGTAACGGGCAGAAATTTTATTGTATGAGGATTCGGCAAGACCGGCACAAACCGATTCCGCAAGGTTGCAGTAGTAATCCGCTATGGCACAATATTCGTAGTCAAATTGTTCTCTTCTTTTTTTTGCGTTTTTGCGAAAGCGGCGAAGCTCGGAAAGCCTTTTGTTAAATGTGTCGGGCATTTTGCCGAGATCGCATTTAAAACGAAACCTATGCTCTGTCGGAAAGTCTTCCGCGTCTGCCTCTAAATCGGTTTCCGAAGTGATTTGCTCAGGCATCAGCGGCAAGAATTTTTCGATTTCTTCAGCTGCATATTCAGGGGTAAAGCCTGCAGATGCCAGATGTATCCGGGCTAAAAATGCCGCAGAAACGGCAAGATCCGTATTATCCTCAAGAATACATTCTCTCCCGGGAATGACAGGTGAAAGTGTGTAATATGTACCTGCAGCTGCGGCAAAGGGCAGACCGTCTTTCCCTATAACGGTCCGCTGTGCTTCGTGAAGGCCGTTCTTTATAAGATGCTCGGTGGCAATGTGTGAGCAAACTGTTTTTTCGGGAGTGATGCGGCTCGCTTTTAATATATATAAATTTCCGTCATTACATTCTGCGAGCTGACCGCCCGGGGTACTGCTGAGTTTCTTTGGGGTGAGGCCGTAGGCCGTTTCTAATAAACTGCAATAGTCAATAGGCATATTTTTCCTCCTCTGCAAAATAGGTCCGTAAAAGCGGGTCTCTTGCAATTAATTATTATGCAGGGATGATAAAGATATGCGAGAGGCATAAACTAAAAATCTCGGAAATCACTTGCTGACTTCCGAGATTTTGGATAATAAAAAACAACGATTAATTATATAGGCTTGTCAAGACTCACAGCAAAGGCGAAGAATTGCCGTAGCAAATATTTTTGCTGAGGTAATTAATTCGTCTACGGGCATGAACTCGTTTGCTCCGTGAATTCTGTAGTTTGTGTCAGGCATTGCACAACCGAAGGCGACGCCCCCGTCAATTCGGTGAACGTAGGTGCCGCCGCCGATTGAGAGACATTTTCCTTTTTGTCCCGTTACCGCTTCGTAAGAGGAGAGAAGTGTCTGAACAAACTCTGAATTTTCATCCGTACAGTGCGGAGGCACGGGCTCTTTTTGTTCAACGCTGAAGCCTTTTGCGGAGAGTGCTCTGTTTACAACGTCTGCTACGTTTTCAGGTGTTCCGCAGATGGGAGAGCGTATGTCGATTTGTGCATTGATAAAGTCATTTTCGATTGAAAGTACTGTAAAAGCACACGTTAATGCACCTGACTTTTCATCACTCATCTTAATTCCGATTGCCTTTCCCTCGGTATCTCCAAAGGGGAAAAGCTCTGAAAGGGCTTCAAGGTAATGTTTTACGTTATTTTCTTCGGAAAGCGGGAGCTTACAGAGTAATGCCGTAAGTGCTGCCTGTGCGTTGATGCCGCCTTCGGGAAATGCCGCATGTGAGCCCTTTCCGTTAGCGGTAATGATGACGTCGCCGTCTCTTTCCGATAACGAATATGAGACCTTTGAAAGCTCTGTTCCCTCGGTGATTTTCTCTATGAGAGCAGATAACGTCGCTGTGTCAATTCCGCTTAACGTACAAGATGCCTTGTGGGGAACAATGTTTTCAGTTTCGCCGCCGCTGAAGGAAATAAGCTTGATTTTATCATTATCGCATATGACGTCATTGGGCTTTTGTACTGAATTTGAAATGCGTGCTGTGAATTTAGGTGCATAACGTCCTTTTTCAATGTTTATTAAGGGAAAGTCCGCATCGGGAGAAAATACCATGGGAGGAACTTTACAAGTCTTTTTATAAAGGCTTATGTCTTCGCTTCCCGTTTCTTCGCCGCCGCCTAAAATGATACTTACGCCGTGTTTTAAGGGAGCAACGTGCAATGCGGCTTTTAATGCATATATTGCCGCAACAGCAGGTCCTTTGTCGTCAGATGTGCCTCTTCCGTACATTATTTCCCCTGTAATGCCGTCTTCCGTGTTTCTGTCGAGAGTGAGGGAATAGGGGGGATAAGTCCAGCCTTCTCCTGCTTCTACAACGTCTACGTGTGCCAGCATACCGAGCTTTATGTCGTTGCTTCGGGTGTCTCCTTCCTCGGGGAGAACGTCGGCGGTTATAAAGTAATTATCGTGGTTTTTGACGGTAAAACCGTGCTTCAGCAATATTTTTTCAGCCTCTGCAAGGGCGGCAGCCGAACCTTTTCCGAAGGGCATGCCGGGAAGGGCCTCGCTTCTCACGCTGTTAATATTTACGAGTGAAGCTGTATCCGCAATCATTTCGGCTCTGTTTGCCGCAAAGAATTCGTCTAATTTGTTTGAAATTTCCTGTTGATTCATATTTTTCTCCTTAAATAAAGCGATATACTAAAAATCTTCGGGAGGAACGTTCGGGGCATCGTAGTCCTCGGGCGGAATATCGTCTTCGCTGAATTCCGTTGCAACGGGAAGACCCGTAATTTCAAAGCCTTCTTTTTCAGAAAGCTTTTTCAGAAGGTCTACAGAGTTATTAAAGGATGCCGTCTCGTCATCGTCTTCCTGTTCATTTTCCGCACGGGCTTTGAGTTCGGGAACCATTGCTTCAAAATCATCCTTTTTTTCTACCATTACGTTAAGATTTTTACCGAAGGCAGCTGAAGCACATTCCTTGAGCAACGGTCTGGGATCGTTTTTCATAACGATATTCATCATTGTGACGTTTGCAAAAACGATATAAAGTGTGTTCCCGATAATGTATCCTTTTGCGTTTAATTTTATGCTGTTTGATATGCCGGGCTTTTTCTTATCCGAGATTGCACTTAAGAAGTCTTTCCAATCGAGCTCGCCTACGGGGGTAAGCTTGCTCAGGTCGAAAGCCTTGGGCTGTTTTTCTTCTGCGGAAGTAAACTCTGCTTCGGATGAGCCATCCGTATCGTAGGACATAAAGCCGTTGTTGTCGGTATTTGCAGATTCCGAAACGGCAGGAGTCTCTGAAACCGCAATACCCGTGCCGGAGGGGACGTTTACTGCCGCAACCTTTAAGCCGTTAGCCACAAGATCTGCAAGGTGCTGTTCAAGATATTTTACACGCTCCGAAAGCTCGGTTTCATTGCTCCAGCTTCTGTCGCAGATTGAGAGCATGCCCGCTTCGAAAATGATTTTTCTCTGCACGGACCATTTCAGCGAGTTTTCAAGAGAGGAAAGCTCCTTTATGAGAAGTGTTAATTCTTTTAAATTGGTAAGTGATGCTAATTTTTTCAGTCTTTCAAGATCTTCTCCCGTCTCAACTATAAGCGATCCCGGGTTTCTCACCGATAATACAAGCATCATTGAGCGGAAAAGGTCGATAATTTCACAAATAAAGTTTGATGGGTCTCTGCCGTCTGAGAAAATCTTATCCGTGAGAGATAAAATTGTCGCGCCGTCGTTTAAAATAAGTTTTTCTGCAAAAAGCTCCACAGTCTCTCTTTCCAGAGAACCGGAGGAAGCACGTGCATCGCTCAAAGTAAGCTTTCCGTCTACAGAGGCAAGTGTTTGGTCCAGAATACTTATCGCATCACGCAGAGCACCGTCTGCTTTTCCTGCAATAAAGCGCAAAGCAGATTCCTCGTATTCAAGGTCGAGGCTCTGACATATTTCGGTCAATCTTGCAACGATACCGTCACGTGAAATTCTTTTAAAATCATATCGCTGACAACGTGACAATATAGTAACAGGAAGCTTATGGGGCTCTGTCGTTGCCAAAATAAAAACTACGTTTTCGGGAGGTTCTTCCAGCGTTTTAAGCAATGCATTAAAGGCTTGCTGAGTAAGCATGTGAACCTCGTCAATAATAAAGACCTTGTATTGTGCTTTGGAAGCAGAGTATGCAGATTCCTCAATAATGGCGCGGATATTGTCTACACCGTTGTTTGATGCGGCGTCTATTTCGGAGACGTCAAGAAGGCTGTCGTTAAGAATACCCCTGCAGATATCACACTTGTTACAGGGATTTCCGTCGACAGGCTCAAGGCAGTTGATGGCTCGTGAGAAAATCTTTGCGAGAGTGGTTTTTCCCGTGCCTCTTGTGCCGCAAAAAAGATACGCATGGGCAATACGCTTGCTCTTTACGGTGTTTTTCAGTATTGTTACAACGCTGCCTTGCTCTACGACCTCGTCAAACGTCATGGGTCGCCATTTTCGGTAAAGTGCAATATACTCCATGCTAAAACCTCCTGCTTCTTCAGAAAAGGATAATTACGTAATTTTATTTAATAAAAGCGAGCTCCTGCGGGGAAGCAGCCGGTCACCTCACGTCACACAGAAGGGTTTGCTTACCGCTGCTTCCTTCCGGACCTGACGGGGTTCACAAAATTCCGTTGCATGAGAACCGGCTACCCCCGCAGGAGCTCGCTTGCCGTAATTAACTTGACGCCCTGTATTCTAACATAAATTAATGCCTGTGTAAACACATTTTTTAAAAAATAAAACTTGAAAATGCGTTTTGAGGGATTTATAATAAAATTACTGTTTATGTGCTATATATTGGCTTTATATTTGTTTTATATTTGAGGGAAAGGTGAAGTTTTTTGTTGTTTAGCAACTTTTTTGTGTTTTTTTCACGTGATAAAAAGGTAAAGAAAGTGTCGGCATTGATACTTGCCGTCGTTTTATTTGTCACCTCTTTTGGTATTTACAGAGGGGATAGGTCAGATTTTAAAGGTGGTTTCTCTGCCTCTGCCATGAGTGACAATAAGGCTTATACTGCAGGCGACGTTAATTTCAGCGGCAGTGTAAACATGGCGGACGTTGTGGCTTTGCGCAGATACATAGTGAATTCTTCTGTTTACTCGTTGACAGAGCCTTTTGTCGGAGACGTAAACGTCGACGGGAAGATTAACATGGCGGACGTGGTTTTAATTCGAAGACATCTCGTAAACAGCGAGAAATATCCGTTGTCTATGGTGCTGCCCTCTTGTGTTCCGTCTGCTACAGAGACTCCGAAGGCGACTGAGAATGCTGTCACAACCGAAGCGCCTGTTCATACTCCCGAAGAGGACGTGTCGTTAATTCCTACAGAGGAGGTTGTTGCGACAGATTTCCCTGTTGAAGAAACAGCAGAACCTGCAGAAACAGCAGAGCCTACAGAAACGGCAGAACCTACAGCAACGGCAGAGCCTACAGAGACAGCAGAGCCTACAGAAACAGCAGAGCCTGCAGAAACAGCAGAGCCTACAGAAACAGCAGAGCCCACAGCAACGGCAGAGCCCACAGCAACGGCAGAGCCCACAGCAACGGCAGAGCCTACTGCTACTCCGATACCTACAGAGGTGCCGGATAAAACTTTTGTATCTCTCGGAAATCTTGAGTCATGGAATTTTGATAATTGTACAGAGGGTTCTTATGGTACGGATTATGCAGCAGGAACTTTGTCGTTAACAACAAATGATGCTATTTCCGTGCAGTCGCTCGTGATGGAAAAGACTGCTGACTTGCGTTGGTGGGGAAGGAGCTTTTTCTACGATCAGCTCGTCGTTGAACTTGATTTTAATATTTCCGCATTAAAAAAGAACTTTTATATTTGTGTTGAGGATCATACCGATAGGGCTGTAAACAGCATGAATGCGACTACTTCAAACGAGACTACGGGCGGCTGTGTGGCAATGCTTGCCGCCGGTGCGCAAGCAAATACATTTAGCGTGCTTGATGCAAATTCAAACGTTATTGCGACTGTTGCGGCAAATGAAACGCACAGACTATCAATTTTATTTGAAAAAGGTACGTCGGATTATTATATTTTTCTTGACGGAAAGATAATAACCGAGGAACCTCTGAGCTATCCCGTTGAATTCAGCGGTGTTTCTGCGCTAAGGCTTTATCTTGCAGAGGAACGAAAAAACAGTATTATCATTGATAACGTATGCGTTACAAAGGCATATTCGCAGGATTACAGCAAGGCGTTGGTTGAAGGTGAGCCGGTTTGGTTCTGGGATTTTGCAGAGGATGGATATTATGTTGTTCCCGGAGATGCATCGGTTGCGTCAAATGACGATTACGTGACGTTTACCGATCTTAGCGGCGATGGCGGAATTTATCCGAGCAGGTCCGGTGCAGGTGCTCTTGCTGATATACCTGCCGTTAACGTTTCACTCGGAAAATATGCCGTAGTCAAGATAAGACTTGATAACGTGAGCACGGCACAGCTTCAATTGCTTGTTTCGGTTGGACAGGGTGTTATTTCGAAAACGGTTGCAGCTTCTGGCGGCTGGTGTTACGTTTTAATTAATTCTGATAATGCGTACGGCTCGTGGGAAGGCGTGACGAGCTGGATAAGGCTTGACCCCGTAAATACCGTGAATGCGACATGTGATATTGATTGGGTGGGACTTTTCCATACAGAGCGCAGTGCAAATTTGTATATTGCAGTTGACAGCGAAAACGAAGAGCCTACTGCAGAGCCTACCGTAGCTCCTACTGAGGACCCGAACGCTACGCCGCTTCCCGAGGGAGAGACAGTTGCGGATACTGACTATTCGCTGACGTTCTATTGGGGACCTGAGTATGCGGACTTTACCGAGGCTGAGGTTATAAGAATGAAAGAAGCAGGCTTTGACGTTGCGACGATATACAACTTCCCTTGGGGTGATATGAGTGACGGCTCCGTTCATTATGAGCACCTTACCGAGTGCGTGGAGCTTCTTGCAAAGCACGGCCTTAATGCATCCGTTAATGATGGGCGTCTCAGACAGGTGCTCACGTTAGATGCTACCGAGGCTTCGATAGAAAAGGCTGTACTTAGGCTTGTAAACGAGGCGAAATGGCATGATCATGAAAACGTAGTTGAATTCTACCTGGCAGACGAGCCTTCTGCGGATATGTTTCCGACTCTTGCAATAGCAGTAAAGCTGATGAAGCAATATTTCCCTAATTGTACGACGTTTATCAATCTGCTCCCGAATTATGCAACGGGAGAACAGCTTGGAGGTACGCTTGGCTCGATTACCTATGAAGAGTACGTTGAGAGCTTTGCAAGAATCGTTAATCCTCATTATTTGAGCGTGGATTATTATGCATTCTTAAATAACGGAACAAGAAGAAACAGTTACGCAGAGAACCTTGAAACGTTAAAGGACGTTGCGGAGCAATATTCACTTGATACAAGATTTATTGCATTGGTGTCTGAACATCAAATTACCCCAAACCTTACGAGAGCAGAGATTGCATGGCAGGCAAATCTTTCGATGCTTTATAGTGTAAAACAGCTTTCTTGGTATACGTACGCTCACCCCGTAGGCGACAGCACCTCCAAAAACGAGATGATTGACGTGAACGGCAATGCTACACAGCATTATTATGACGTGCAGGCAGTAAACAAGACCGCAAGGGTTTTGGGTAATGCACTCTACAGCGTAAAGACAAAGCAAGTATTTTACGTAGGAACTGCGGTTCCGGGTCTGTACAGATATACGGGCAGCGGAAAGCTCGGCAGCATTACTTCCGGCAACGATATGTTTGTCAGCATATACGATAACAACTCGTATTTTATGGTAATGAGCCAATTCAGCAGCGGAACGACAGCAAGTACGCTTACGGCAGAGGCAATTGCTACGGCACAATGGCTAAATCCCGAAACGGCAACGTGGGAGAGTGTCAGTACGTGTCCTTACGTAAGCGGAAATACAGTAACTCTCGGAGCAGGAGAGGCTGTTCTTTTCCGTAAGTGAAACGGGTAATAGAGGTATCCCTTGGCGCATAAAATACTTGTGGAAAGCTCAATTTAGTAGTATATTATTTTATATAGACGTGCGTGGCGGTTGGCGCCGCCGCAAGAAAAGGAGAGCGTTGTCATGAATATGAAAATAATTATGGTTCAGACTTATGATGAATTGAGCGAGCTTGCCGCTGACATCATTGCCGAGCAGATAAAGGCGAAGCCTGAGTGTGTTTTAGGTCTTGCTACAGGATCGTCACCCGTGGGCACTTACAAGAAGCTTGCCGAAAAATGTACGGCAGGGGAGCTTGATTTTTCAAATGTCAAAAGTGTTAATCTTGACGAATATGTGGGCCTTGGCGCAGATAATGACCAAAGCTACCGCTACTTTATGAATGATAATTTATTTAATCACGTAAATATCGACAAGAAAAATACTTTTGTGCCCAACGGACTTGCCGAGGATCTGGAGACAGAATGTAAACGCTATGACGGAATTATAGAAAAAATGGGTGGTATTGACCTTCAGCTTCTTGGTATCGGCCGTAACGGACATATAGGCTTTAACGAGCCTGCGGAGAATTTTTCCGAGGGAACACACGTTGTTGAACTTACAGAATCTACAATAGAGGCGAACTCATGCTTTTTTGAATCAAAGGATGATGTCCCCACACGTGCGCTCACAATGGGTATCGGAGCTATAATGCGTGCAAAGAAAATTTTACTTGTTGCAAACGGACCTTTTAAGAAGGAAATTGTAGAAAAAGCGTTTAACGGAGATATTACACCTTTTGTTCCCGCTTCGATTTTGCAAAAGCATGACGATGTGACTGTTATTTACAGTGAGGAGTAAAGAGGAGTAAAATGTACAGAATAGGAATTGATCTGGGCGGTACCAATATTGCCGTCGGAATTGTAAATGAAAAATTTGAAATTGTAAGCAAAGCCTCGGTAAAAACGGGGCTTCCTTGCTGTGCCGAGAGCATTGCAGATAAAATTGCAATTACGACGAAGCAAGCGGCAGAAACAGCGGGGATAAATATAAGCGACGTTGTGAGTGTGGGTGTCGGAACTCCCGGCCTTGTGGATCCCGAGGAGGGTATCGTTAAATATGCAAGTAATCTCCGCTTTGACCACGTTCCGCTTGCAAAGCTTGTGGGCGAGCGATTGGGCGTGGCTAAAGTATACGTTCAAAACGATGCCAATGCGGCGGCGTACGGAGAGTTTATTGCCGGCTCAGGTAAAAACACCAAGAATTTTATTGCCGTTACGTTAGGTACGGGAGTAGGCGGCGGAATTATCATTAACGGCAAGCTTTACGCAGGGTCGAATAATGCGGGGGCAGAGCTGGGACATATGATAGTGGATGCCGACGGTGAAATGTGCTCTTGCGGTATGCAGGGCTGTTGGGAGGCATATTCTTCGGCTACGGCTCTCGTTTCATGGACAAAAGAAGCTATGCGTAAAGATACGAACAGCATTATGTGGGAGCTTTGCAAGGGCGATATAGAAAATGCCGACGGCAAGACTTCCTTTGACGGCATGCGTGCGGGAGACACTGCGGCAACAGAGGTTGTAAATAAGTACATAAAATATCTTTCTGTGGGAATCGCAAGTCTTGTTACGATGTTTCAGCCGGACGTGATAGCTTTGGGCGGCGGTGTTTCGGCAGAGGGCGATACTCTTCTTGACCCGATTAGAGAAAGACTTGAAAAAAACGCCTGCACAAGGGGTGCAACACTGAAAATTGCAGAGCTCGGTAATGATGCGGGCATCATCGGCGCGGCTTTTCTTGAATAAAAAACAATTATTAATACATTATTCGGAGTAGGAAAATGATTATAAAAAATGCAACGGTTAAAGGAGAGCTTGTAAATATTGTCGTTAAGGAAGGCAAAATATCAGAGGTGTGCGCATCAGGTGTCATGCCTTTAGGTTGTGAAAATGATTCGGAGATTTTGGATGCTTGCGGCAAAAAAGTGATTCCGGGGCTCATAGACGTGCATACTCACGGAATTTGCGGCTACGACACTATGGATGCAAATTTTAAAGCATTGGCGGAAAGCTATGCGGCAAGGGGTACTACGGCGTGGCTTCCCACAACGATGACCATGAGCACGGAAAGCTTGGTGAACGTCTGTGACAGCTCCGCAGAATACAGCGGAAAAGGTGCAACTCTTTTAGGTGTACATTTAGAAGGTCCGTATATTGCTTTGTCTAAAAAGGGCGCTCAAAACGAGGCCTATATAAAGAAGCCGTCCGCTGAAGAATTTTCAAAGTTTAAGAACGTGAAAATGATTACTTTGGCACCCGAGGTAGAGGGGGCAATGTCTTTTATTCGCAACGTAGCGGAAAATACGGACTGCATTGTCTCTTTGGGACACACCGACTGTACTTGTAAAATTGCGCTTGAAGCAATAGAGGCGGGAGCAAATTGCCTTACTCATACGTTTAATGCAATGCCTCCTCTTCATCACAGAGAACCTGGTCCTATAGGGGCGGCGGCAGAAAAAAACATTTACGCACAGCTTATATGTGACGGTATACATGTTTCAAAGCAGGTTGTACTTGCCGCATACAGGATATTCGGCCCCGAAAGACTTGTTTTGATAAGCGACAGTCTCTGCTGTGCTTGTTTGCCTGACGGCAGATATGAATCCGGAGGTCTTCCCGTTAAGCTTGAGGGTGGCTGTGCAAAGCTTTTGGACGGAACGATTGCGGGAAGCAGTGTTTCTTTGCTTGATTGTGTAAAAAAAGCAGTTGAATTCGGAATTCCTTTTGACGATGCCGTTGCGATGGCAAGCAGTACTCCTGCAGAAATGCTGAAAATTACCAAAGGCAAGATCAAAGCGGGATATGATGCGGATTTGCTTGTAATTGACGATAATTTTAACCTCGAAACGATTGTAATAGGGGGAACGGTTTATGGAGAATAATCGACTGCAAAAGGCGCTTGCTTTTGCAACCGAGAAGCATAGAGGACAGCTCCGAAAAGGAGGCTCACCCTACATAACGCACCCGATTGCGGTAGCAGAATACGTAAAAGGTTGGGGCTGTGATGAGGAAACTCAAATTACAGCATTGTTTCATGACCTTCTGGAGGACACTGATGCAACGGAAGCCGAAATTGAAGTTCTGGGAGGAAAGGCAGTTTTGGTATCGGTCAAGCTTCTTACGAAAGAAAAGGGCTATAATATGGCTGAGTACGTAGAGCGCATAAAGCAAAATCCAATGGCAAAGGTTGTAAAGGCAGCTGACAGACTTCATAATTTACGATGTGCAACAGAGGCTGATGAAGCTTTCAGAAGAAAATATATTATCGAAAGTACGGAGTGGTATTTGGATTTTAATGATGAAATTCCGGATGCAGTAAAGGAGCTGGAGGCTTCTTTTAAGAAGTAAATATGCACCAAGCAAACCCTGTAAAATATAATAATAGCAGGGGGTGTAATATGAATGGTTTTGTTATAATGGCACTGGTTGCAACATTGGGAACTTGGCTTGTAACGGCTCTCGGTGCAGCAACCGTTGTTTTTTTAAAATCAAATAATCAAAAAAGTTTAAATCTGATGCTTGGCTTTGCTTCGGGCGTTATGATTGCAGCGAGCTTTTGGTCCTTGCTTCAGCCTGCTATAGAGCGTGCGGAAATAATGGGAGGAATGCCTGCTTATTTTGTGGCAACAATCGGCTTTTTGTCGGGAGCTCTGTTTATGTGGGCGACCGATAAGGCTGTTTCGTTCGCAAGAAAAAAAGCTGACAGCTCGCAGGGAAAAACAAATGAACGGTTACAGCGTATTATTATGTTAATTCTTTCTATCACGCTTCACAACGTTCCCGAGGGTTTGGCGGTCGGCGTTGCTTTCGGTGCATTGCAGGGGGATGGATATACTACTGAAAAGCTGCTGGGCGCAGTATCAGTTGCCGTCGGAATAGGTTTGCAAAATTTTCCTGAGGGGGCTGCCGTGTCGTTTCCTCTGAGACGAGAGGGGTATTCTGCCAAAAAGAGTTTCTTGCTTGGTCAAGCATCGGGCATGGTAGAGCCATTGGCAGGCGTTATAGGAGCGCTGTTGGTAGTATGTGTTGAGAACGTTTTACCGTATGCCCTGTCATTTGCCGCAGGTGCAATGATACTGGTTGCTGTTCACGAGCTTATTCCCGAATGTCAGCAAAATCAGCAAGAACAACCGTACCTGGCAACAATGGGAATTGTATTGGGCTTCACCGTTATGATGCTGTTAGACGTTATGCTGGGGTAAGAAAAGATTTTTGAAAATTAAAGAAGCTTCAAGAAGGTGATAAACCGATCTTGGAGCTTTTTGTTTTTGAATTATAAACTCGGATATTTATTGGCGACCTTGCCTTTGCTTCTGAATTCTTTGGGAGAACAGCCGTATCTTTCTCTGAATTTTCGGTAAAAATAACTGCTGTTGTCGTATCCGATGACGTTCATTATCGATTCTGCGGTAAGAGTTGTCTGTGAAAGAAGATATGCCGCCTGCTGTAGCTTTCGTTGTTGCAGAAGGTCCTTAAAATTAAAGCCTGTATGTTTTTTAAGAAGCTTGCTGACGGTATACGTTGATTGATTGAGCTCGCTTGAAATGTCGGAGAGCGTTCCGTCCTTGTAGTGACTTTCTATGTATTTAAGCACTGAAAACACAACGCTTTGGTCATACTTGTTTGGATGATTTTGGTTAAGCTTGTCGGTGAATTGAGAAAGATTCATAAACAACAAGCCCATGGTGGTCTGGATTATGGTATTGCTTCCTGATTTTTTGTTAAGCAGTGTCCAAATCATGTTTTCTACGAGATTTTTTACGGGAAGAACGTCTTTTGCACGAAAATGCAGATAATCGGATATCGAATTGCCCTTTGCCAGAGTGGAGGTTATGAAGTCGCGGAGCACATTGTCCTGTTCAATCATGCTGAACGGTCTGTCAAAGAATTCCGGTAAAATAATAAAATTCACGGCAATATCGTTTTCGGATGCGGGGTATATTTCTTGCGTAACGTATTGATTTAAAAGAAGTAAGTCTCCCGCCTCTAAAATAATTTTCTCCGTTTGGTTAATAATATGAGTAGTGCTTCCGCTGCACATGTACACCATTTCTACGTAGGTGTGTCCGTGCTGCGGGAAATGTGCAAATCGCGTATGGGGTCTGACTTCAATAAGGCGGCCTTTTGCAAGGAGCTTCTTGCTGTCTATGACAAAGTTTTCATGCAGTGTATAAAGGTCCTTTTGAATGTCTTTGTTGCCGTCTAATATCAGTTGTTCTTCAGGACTGGTTTTTCTTAAATAATCAAGTAATTCTTTATCCATAAGGTCCCCTCCGATTACAGTATAAACTCTTTTTTTAAAAAATGCAAATAAGGTCCTGTTTTTTTTAAAAAACAGACCTAAAATAGATGTTAGGGATAGTGTATTATTGTGTTAACAAGTATTTAATATTTAAGGAGGAAACTTTATGACAAGATATGAATCGGCTAAGGAAATCTATGCAAAGTACGGCATAGATACAGATGCTGCTATTGCTAAGTGTAAGGAAATCCCTGTTTCACTTCACTGCTGGCAGGGCGATGACGTTATCGGTTTTGACCATGACGGAGGACTTACAGGCGGAATCCAGACTACCGGAAATCACCCCGGAAAGGCAAGAACTCCCGAAGAGCTTATGGCAGATATGGACAAGGCTATGAGTCTTATGCCCGGTGCGAAGAAGATTAACGTACACGCATGCTACGCTATTTTTGAGGAAGGTCAGTTCACAGATCGTGATGCTCTTGAGCCTAAGCACTTCCAGAAGTGGGTAGATTTTGCAAAAGAGAGAGGTCTCGGCCTTGACTTTAACCCCACGTTCTTCTCCAGCCCCAAGGTTAAAGACGGTCTCACACTTTCCAGCCCCGATGAGGCTACAAGAAAGTTCTGGATTGAGCACGGAAAGGCATGTATCAGAATTTCCAATTACTTTGCAGAGCAGACAGGTGTTCCTTGCGTTATGAACATCTGGACAGGCGACGGTTACAAGGACGTTCCTGCTGACCGTATGGGTCCCAGAATGCGTTATAAGCAGTCTATCGACGAGATTCTTTCCGAACCCTACGATATCAATAAGGTTAAGCCCTGTGTTGAGTCCAAGGTATTCGGTATCGGTGTTGAGGCATTTACAGCAGGTTCAGCAGAGTTTACTCTCAGCTATGCCGCTATGAACAAGGATAAGTGCTTGCCGCTTATGGATAACGGTCACTATCATCCCACAGAAGTTGTTTCCGACAAGATTCCTGCACTTCTTTGCTTCTTCCCTGAGCTTGCTCTCCACGTAACACGCGGAATTCGTTGGGATTCTGACCACGTTGTTGTTCTTGACGATGAGACCAAGGAAATTGCACAGGAAATCGTTCGTTGCAACGCTCTTGACCGTGTATATATTGCACTTGACTTCTTTGATGCATCCATCAACCGTATCTCCGCTTGGGTAACAGGTTTCAGAAGTATGCAGAAGGCTCTTCTTACTGCTCTTTGTACTCCCAGCGCTATGATGAAGGAGCTCCAGGACACAAATCAGCTTTCACGCAAGATGACAGTTATGGAGGATTGCAAGATGCTTCCTATCGGCGACGTTTGGGCAGAGTATTGCAGACAGTGCGGTGTTGTTGCTGACAACTACTATGATGAGATTGAAGCTTACGAGAAGGAAGTTCTTTTGAAGAGAGGCTAATGTATAATGATCCTTTGCGAAGCGAAGGCTTCGCGGGATAACGAAAGGAACCGACACGTCAGGGTGTCGGTTCCTTTTTTGCATAACTGAATTTTTATGTTATAATAATTTTGTAAATAATCCTTAGACAAGTTGAAGGAGCGTTTTGTATGGTACGTATTGCGATATGTGACGACAATGAAAAGCAACTTGACGTTATTCGGGGTGTACTTGAAAATTTCCTTTCCAAGCACTCGGATACAGAGTGCAGCGTTGTAACGTTCAATAAATCCTTTGAATTTTTGGAAAAATTGGAGAAAGCGGCGCGGTATGATATTGTTCTTTTAGACATTTGTATGCCGGGATTTTCAGGCATTGAGGTTGCAAAGACGATAAGAAGACTCGACGAAACTACGGAGATTATTTTTCTCACTACATCGGATGAGTTTTACGCAGAGGCTTTTTCCGTAGGGGCACTCCAATATCTCAGAAAACCATTTTTGCAAAGTGATTTTGACAAGGCGATGGATAAGGCATTGAAAATTATCAGTGCTCCGTCTGCAAAGAAAATACAGATATACGGCGATAGAAGTGCGGTCCACAGCGTTGAGGTGAATAAAATTCTTTACATTGAGAGTTTTCGTACATATAGGACGGTACACACTACGCAGGGCGATTACAATGATACAAAGCGAAGTGTGCAAGCATATACGGAAGAGCTTAATTCATTGTATCCCGAACAATTTGTTTCGCCCATACGCGGAATTGTGATTAATCTTTACAACGTGACCGAAGTGACACCGGAAGGAGCTCGAATGAAGGACGGAACTATTGTGCCCGTGAAGCTTGACGGTTTTAGGAAGCTTCGCAAAATATTTTTAGATTACTTGTTCAGAAAAGAGGATTAAATTTACATGGAAATATTAAAAATTGTCTCCTTGTTTTATTCGCTTGTTCATATTTTGATAATGTTTATGATGCTATGCGACTTGCGTTTCGACAGAAAGAAAAAAATTATTATTGCTGTTTCAGCGATGCTGCCTCTTATATTATTAAACTCAGTGCTGATTATTGTTCTGGGGAAGGATGTAATGTCAAAATTTATTTTTTTAACACTTTCTGTTCCCAGTCTTATTTTCTTTTTATTTATGACAAAAAAAATCGATGGGCGTTTTTTCTTTACTTTTTGCTTCACAGACACAATTGGTTTTGAGATTATTTCTTTATCAGCGATTCTGGACTGCTTTTTGGGAAACGATCAAGGTGTTTTGCTGTTTGTTGTGAGACTTATTGCCTTTCCTTTAACAGAGCTTTTGCTGTGGAAATATTTTAGAAAATCATATTTTGAAGTGCAAAGCAGTGCTAAAAAGGGTTGGTGGTTGTGTGCTGCCCTTGCCGGTCTGTTTTATATATTGCTTGCCGTGGAAATTTCCGTGCCGACGTACGTAACTTCACGTCATGACGATATTCCTGCACTATTGCTCAGTTTTATTATAATGCCTCTTACGTATATAGCGCTTTTCCGTACTTTGCTCGCACAGAAGCAAAGTTACGAAGCTGAGGAATACAAGCGAAACAGTGAGAAGCAAATAGATATTTTGCGTGACGAGATGCTTGTGGCTCGTGATTATGTTGCAAAGGCAAAGGCAAGCCGTCATGATATGCGACATGTGATAAACGTAGCGGTAGAAGCGATAAGGGACGGTCACGGAGAAGATGCCGTGCGGTTTTTATCTGACTATGATGCTTCTATATCTGCGGGTGCGCTGAAAACGTACTGTGAAAATGACATGATGAATGCCGTGTTTCGCGTTTATGACAGACGTTGTGTACAGGATAATATAAAATATGAAGTCAGTGCATGTATTCCGAAGGATTTACCGTATTCAGATATTGAAACGGCTACGTTATTCGGAAATTTGCTTGAAAATGCCTATGAAGCGGCCAAAAAGGGTTCTGAATCTTTTATCTGCGTTGATGCGAGAATAAAAAACGGCAATCTCGTGTGTGAAATCAAAAACAGTGTATTTGAAAATACCGTGTTTCAAAACGGGCTGCCTGCTACAACTAAGTCAGGCGGAGGTATAGGAAGTAAAAGTGCGCTGGATATTACGGCAAAACACGGCGGTATTCTCCGTATGGAGCAAAAAGATAATATTTTTATAACACAGCTCGCACAAAGGCTTTAGTATTTTTGATAAAAAACAGCCTTTCGTTCAAAAAAAACGGCCTTTCGCAAGAATTTTTACAAAAAACAGTAGGTACATGATAAAGTTCAAGCATAGAAAATACTAAATTATGGATACTATTTATTTTCAAAAAGTTGCAGGAGGTGGTCTCTTTGAGTATAAAAACTGTAGACAGAACAGTTGAAATAGAAGAACGTCTCAAAGCTATCCACGTAAGTTCGGAGGATACTTGCGGATTTTGGGAACAACGGGAGGATACAAATTCATCTATGAGGCTTTGTTTTTTTTGCAAGGCGTATTGTCCCGGACAAGAAAACGAAAGAATTGGAACGTGCCGTTACAAGGCGGTTGTCTGATCAACGTGAATAACGGCGAAAGCCTTGGCATAATAAATCATTTTATTATAATAGAAAAGGAGAGAAGAAAAATGGCAAGTCAGATGAAAATGACAAAAGTTTTGATAGGCGTTGCTATTGCAGTGTGCATGGTATTGGTGTTTTTGCCGCTTGTATCCTTGCAGGCAAATGCGATAGTAGGCAGTGCAGTTAACGTCTCGGGTTCTATTACTTGGGATGACGACGACAACCGCGATGGTATCAGACCTGAAAATGTGACGGTGACGCTTTACGCGGACGGTGTTGCGACTGAGCAGGTTACTGTTGTGGGTGAAGCTGAAAACTGGACATACAGTTTTGCAGAGCTCCCTGAGATTAACAGCGATTCAGAAGAGAATATATCTTACAGCGTTGTAATTGATGAAGTCGAAGGTTATGAATTTACTGAAGACACAGACAATCAGTGGTCATACACAGCAAAGCATGAGATTGCAACTGTTACAACACAGGGCTCAATTACTTGGGATGACGATTCAAACCGTGACGGTATCAGACCTGAAAGCTTAAGTCTTACTCTTTCTAACGGCAATGTTGCAGTAGAAACCATAGAGGTATCGGCGACTGACTCTTGGTCATATGCATTTTCTTCCGTACCCAAGTATGAAAATGGTGTAGAGATTATTTATACTGTATGCCTTACAAATGATATTACAGGCTACACGACGTCTCAATCCGAAGGCGCTATTACCCTATCTCATACACCCGAAATGATAACAGTTTCGGGCTCGATTATCTGGGATGATGACAATGACCGCGATGGATACCGACCGTACGAGACGTTGGTGTATTTTTACAACGGAAATAACGAGCAGGTAGCCTCTGAATATGTTTACTCCTCTGAGTCGACATACAGCCAAGAGTTTTATAAGTACGAGAACGGAGAGCTTGCTGTATACACTGTATCGTCAAATGACACAGATGTATACACATACACGCAGGAAGAGGGAAGTTACAACCTCAAAGGCTATCATGCACCTTATAAGAAGGACGTTACTGTGACAGTCCTTTGGGAAGACAGTGAGATTTTGGGAATCTCCGAACGCCCGGAGGGTGATTTGTCAATGTGGTTTACCGCAGACGGAGTAAAAGTGCAGGAGATAATATTAAACAGCGAAAACGGCTACACGGCAGTTGTTCCCGACCTGTTTTGCTATACGGGCGGCATGTGGATTGATTACGGGCTTACAGATATTACCGAGACAGAGAATTATCGAGCAGATTGTAGTGCTGTGGATGACTCGCAAACGTCCGGGACATTAGTTCTTCGTATGACTCATAAGAGCATATATGATGTTTTTGTAGGGGATATCCGTGTTACGGACGAAAACAAAAATGATGTTTTGGGTTCCTCTGACGAAGGTGCAACGGTTAAGTATGATTCGAAGACGAATACCTTGATTCTGAATAATGCAGAGCTTACCGAAACATACAGGTATCTTTTTGAAGATTCTGCTGAAGAGTTTGGTATCTACAGCATGAGTGATTTAAATATTTCTCTTGTCGGAGAGAATAATATTTCTCTAAAAACTAACGATGCCGACTATATTTCAGGTATATATTCTGATACAAACATTGTAATAAACGGAGAGGGCTCTCTTAATATTGAAATAGAATATACCGATGAATATTACGGTGAGATATACGGTATCTATGCTTACGATGACTGTACTATTGAGGATTGCACAATATCCGTTAACATAGATGCTGCGGGTTATTACTTGTGTGGTATTGACGTCATAGATAATCTCTATATTACAAATTGTAACATTGATATTACTTTAGGTGATGCAGCGGCACTTTATGCCGTGTATGCAGATGATGATATCTGCGTTGAAGATAGTAGTATCAGCATTACTACCGGTACAGGTTACTATTACAACTATGGTATTGAAAGTGACGATGGTGATGTTTTAATTTCAAAAAGTGACATACATATTGTTTTGGGCAATTCTGCCGCTGACGAAGAAGACGGTTCATCCTCTGTAAAAGGCATCCATGCAGAGGAGGAAAACTTAACGGTAACGGACAGCGATATAGTAGTAACTACCGGTGACGGACTGTTCCTTTACAATATCGGTATCGACGTAGATAGTGAAGGAATTTTTAAAAACAGCAACGTTACATTGAATATCGGAAGCAGCTACTGCTACAGCAGAGGCTTTGAGATGGATGACGGCAACCTCTCGTTTACAGACTGTAATGTATCTATTCTTGTGGGCGATTGCACTACGGAAGAGGCTTTCGACACCCCTGAAGTTTACGGAATTTATCTTGATGAAGGCGATATGAGTTTTACAGGAGGTAAAATAAATATTAATGTAGGAAATGCAGAGGGTTATTACGGTGTGAATGTGTTCGGAATTTCAGCAGAGCATGATTCCTATGAGGATGGATATGTGGGCGGCAAGCTTACCATCAAGGATGCGGAAGTCACGATTATAACAGGTAATGCAACAAACGTAAGTTGTGATGAAAATGGTGCCAAGGTATTCGGCATCAATACTGACGATGTGTTCACACTCGAAGGCAGTAAGCTTACCATGCATATAGGCGATGCAACTGTCAAAGAGACGGATGATGCTTATATCTATGGTATTTGTGCACGGGGCTTTGATTCTCGGGAGAGTGATGTCGGCATTTTAACGGGCGATGCTTGGGCTTGTGATGAGTATGCCTATATTTTCGGTGTATGTGTTTGGGAAGATGATTGTAATGTGAGCGGCGGGCGCTTGCAAATAGAGACAGGCAATGCATATAACAACTATTGTTGCGAAGCAGAAAACTATGGAATTTGCGTTAACGACGGAGACCTTAACGTAACAGACGGTGCGAAGCTTTATATTGATTTGGGCTCTGCATGTGACTATTGCGGATACTCCTATGTTTGCGGCATCAGTGTTTATGGATATAGTAGTATTGACGGCGATACATATGAGGGCGGCAGTATAACCGTAAACAACGGGTTCATATCTGTTTATATGGGCCACGGCGAGTATATGATCGGAATAGAGGCTTTGTGTGATATTCGCTTCATAAATGCTACGGTAACGGTGGATTGTTATTCTGCGGTTTATAGCAATAGCGGTACAATATATCTGTCTGACAATTTGTCTCTATACAATATGTACGAACCTGTTACCAATGAAGATGGAGATATTATTGAATTACAACGCTACGACAGTTACGAACCCGCAAGGATTGCAGAACATCATGAGATTGTTTACTTTGTAGGAACTACTTCTGCTAAAAACGATACTATCTTTGCAGTATGCACGGATGAATTTTTCGATGGCAGCTTCTGCGATGAAGAGCTGGGATATGTTAAAATTATTATTCCCGAATCAACACGATTTACGGGAAAGCCTATTGCGGCAGTAATTGAAAATACACTCCAAACCTCAGACTTAGTAGAAGTGACTTACGTAAGCCATACTGACGCTTCCTTCAGTGGTATTCCGACTCTTCCCGGTACCTATACCGTAAGAATCAGTGTCGGAGGCAGGTCGATTTCCGCAAGCTACGTCATAGCCGTTGAAGATACAGAGGCTGTTCTTACAGGCGACGTCACGGGTGATGGTAAAGTTAACATGGCTGATGTTGTGGCAATAAGAAGATACCTTGTAAATGCCACGGAATATCCTCTGAATGTTGCGGCTGCAGGCGACGTTAACGGCGACGGAAAGGTTAACATGGCTGACGTTGTAGCAATAAGAAGATACCTTGTAAATGCTACAGAATATCCCCTTGTAAAGAACAAGGCTTAATTTAATCTGATTTTAAGATACGGCGGGAGAATTTCTAAAGCGCGCTCTCTAAATATCTTAAAAAAGAAAACTGAATATTGAAGAGCAGGGCTGCAAAAAACAGCCCGCAAGAGGAAAGAGACTGCAAACCTACGAAAAGGTAGGAATGCAGTCTCTTTTTGTAGGATATCCGCTGTAAAAACAAATAATCCGAACACTTTCTTCACATGATAAGCGTTCGGATTATCTATATGGTGCCGATGGTGGGACTCGAACCCACACGATGTTGCCACCAACGGATTTTGAGTCCGTCGCGTCTGCCAATTCCACCACATCGGCAAGCAAGTTACATTATAAAGGAGTTCAGTCGCTTTTGCAAGTGTTTTTTTGAGAAGTTGCGGAAATTTTATGCGATAGGCATAAAAAATGCATATTTTTACTTGTAAAAAGTTGTGAAATGGAATATTATTGTGCGGTATATGCTTTTTATTATATATGAGCGATACGATACGTAGGAGGAGTTATTATGCACCTTTATTCAATAATGCCGCTTGACGTTGCTCATGCGGATGAAATTTGTGAAGATATAAAGCAACAGTACGAAAACGGTGTTGCTACTTGTGCGATGTTTCAAATGTCGCTCGTACCGGAGGGAAATCCTGTAGCAGATAAGGCGAAAAATTTCAGCGAGAGATATAGTGTGTTTAAAGAGAAGCTTGGGGCAATGGGGCTTAAAAGCGGTATTCTCGTGCAGTCTTCGATAGGACACGGATACGGCCTTAACAGCATGTTTCCTTTTCAGCGTTACGTAAATTTAACTGACGGAAAGGAGCAAAACGTTTGTTGCCCGTATGATGAGGACTTTCGAGAGCACTTTTACGGGGTAATGAAAACTCTTGCCGAGAATGAGCCTGCAGAGATTATGGTAGATGATGATTTTAGGCTTATATTCAGAGCGGGCAGAGGTTGTGCTTGCCCGCTTCATATGGCAGAGTTTAACCGTAGAGCGGGCTTGAAGCTTACGAGAGAAGAGCTTTTCAAGCACACCGAGGGAACAAGTGATGAGGATAAGCGTCTTACGGAGATATTTATAGAGACTCAAAGAGACTCGATGCTTCTTGCGGCTAAAGCAATGAGGGCGGGAATTGATGCCGTTGATGCTAAAATTCCGGGTTCGTTTTGTGCGTGTGGTCCTGCAGCTGAATTTTCTGCGGAGATTGCCGAGGTTCTTGCGGGAGAGGGTAATCCTGTTGTGGTCAGAATCAATAACGGTATGTATTCAAATCCGGGTTCCCGAGGTCTCAGTGACGCATCTTTCCGTTCTGCAACACAGATTGCTGTCATAAAGAATGCTGTTAAAGAACGTGGTGTAAGACTTGATGCAATTTTAGCGGAAACAGATACGTGTCCGCAAAACCGCTACAGTACGAGTGCTCAGTTTTTGCATGCACACTTTACCGCTACGATTTTAGAGGGCGCGAAGGGCGCAAAGCATTGGATTACAAGGCTTCATTCTCATGAGCCTGCAAGCGGAAGAGCATACCGTAAAAAGCTTGCTGAGAACAGTGCTTTTTATGAGGAATTGTCGCGGATAGCACCTGAAATTGAGTGGGAGGGGTGCCGAATCCCCGTATCAAAGAGGCCTGCGTACGGATATGCTTCTTCTCCGATATCAAACCTTGACGGTGGTTGGCAGTATTGTAATCTTGAGAGACTTGGTTTGCCGATGTATTTTTCGGAAAAGCAAGGCGGCGCAGTTTTTATGGACGGAACTGCCGACATGAAATTTAATGACGAAGAAATAACAGAAATGTTCAAAGGTACCGTTGTTCTTGCGGGAGAGACTGCGGCGAGGCTTAATGAACGTGGTTTTGAGCCTCTGATTGGCGCCGAGGTGCGTAAATGGAACGGAAAAACTATTTCCGGTGAAATTTTACACGTAAACGGTAACCGTGTGCCTTCACAAAAGGCTTCTATGGAGCTGGTACCGACAGGAAATAAGGAAGCGACAGAGGAGATGTCGTATGTTTACCACATGCATGACGGCAAAACACGATTGCCTTTGTTCCCGGGTTCTTTGAAATATAAAAACGAGCTCGGCGGCACGACTGTTGTTTTTTGCGGAAGACCTAAGGCGGAACTCATACACACAGAGGGCTTTTCGTTTTTGAATGAGTCGCGTAAGCTGCAGTTGATTTCAATATTGAGTGACGCGGGTTGCTTGCCTGTATATTATCCCGAGGATGCGGAAATGTATTTACGTGCAGGCAAAACTGCTGACGGTACTCGGATTGTAGTGGCTTTTAACTTGGGCTTTGACCAACTGGAAGAGCTTCCGCTTGTTTTTGCGGCAAGCGAAAAGCCGATAAATAAAGTTGAAAGGCTTATGCCTGACGGAAGCAGAGCTGTTTGCAGTTTTCGTGAGTGTAGCTATGACAGTGTTCCCGAGGGAAGTGCTTGCATTGCTGTTGAAGTGCCTGCGTTTACACTTGACCCTGTTGTGCTGTTTATAAACGGTTAAAATTTGAAATCCCGCCCTTGTGGAAACAATGCGGCGGGATTTTTTACGTTTAGTCGAATTTTGCTAAGGTGATATTTTTTGAGACCTGTTTTCCGAGAATTGCAGTATAGACGTCGGAGTGTTCTTTAAAGGTAATGCTTTCTCCGTTAGTGAGAACTTGCATTTTTGTGCCGTAAAACCAAACCTTATAGGGCATTTCGATCATTCCGTTCCGTAAATAAAATGATTTTCGGCGGATTCTGTCTGCATGGTTTTCACTTTCTTCATCTGTATCTTCAATTTCAATAAGAAGTATTTTTTCACTGTACTTTTTTTTAAGAAGGTCAAGTGCATTGCTTCCTATATTTTTTCCTCTCATTTGCGGTGTGATTGCAAAATAATCAAGAAGAGCGATATTGCCGTGAATCAGTACGATGGCAAGCCCGAGAAAATTTCCGCAGTCTTCAATTGCAAGCATTTCGATTCCATTATTGATTTTTTCTGCCATCAATCCGAATGGTTTACGCTCAGACTCGGGAAAGGCATCTGTGTACAGCTCTTCTATTTTTTTCAAATCATTCTCATCGGTATATTCTTTTAGTATCATTATTTCACCTTTTCATATAAATAAAAAACAGACCACGCAAAGTGATCTGTTTTCTTTGGCAGCGGAACTAGGATTGGAACCGAGACAAAATGAGTCAGAGTCATTCGTGCTACCTTTACACAATTCCGCTAAATCTATGTGAAGTCCGCAGACACAACGTGTCATGCGAACAAGAGATATATTAGCATGGTTTAAAGAAAAAAGCAAGCATTATTTTTCAAAATTTTAAAATTTTTTATCGAAGTGTTCAAATAGCAAAAAATGCGTATTTTGTTAAAAAATATTTTATTTAAAACGATATTTTAAGTTAAATAAGTCTTTGTTTGCACAATTTTTTAGAATTTATTGACAAAAAGTTTTAATGTTCTATACTTTACTCGACAATTTTGACTAATACTTAGTAAATGGAGTGTAGAAAATGTTAGCGTTATATCTGTCGATGATGGATGACGAAGATGACAAAACCTTTTTCGAGAGTTTGTATTACAATTACCGTGAAATTATGTTCAGAGCTGCAAGAAGAATTTTATTAGATGATGATTTAGCTGAAGATGCGGTTCACGACACTTTTTTAAGAATTATGAAGCTGTTGCCGAAATTAAAGAGGCTTGAAAAAGAACACTGCAAAGCGACTGTTATTCTTATGACACGCTGTCATGCAATGAATGTTTCTTACAAGAACAGAAATTTAGACGTTGTAGATTTCGGCAATGCGGAATGTCTGAAGAATTACAGTGAGGCTCAATTTACGGACTACGATACGGAAGCCAGAGCTTTAGACAAACTGACTGTAGAGGAAATTATTGATAAAATACGCCAAATGAAGATCGACGACAGAGATATTTTGATGCTGCATTACGTGCAAAAGATGGATTATAAATCCATAGCAAAGATTTTGGATATAAGCGAGTGTAATGCCAGAAAACGTATGGAGCGTGCATGGAAAAGATTGTGTTTACTTTGCGGAGGAATCTATAATGATGAGCGAGAGTTTTGAAAATAAATTGACTGCGGCACTTGCCGAATATCAAAAGCAAGAATGTGCCCAACTTGAAGTCGAAGCGGCTGAAAACCCTCACGTGTTTTCCGAACGCTTTGAAAGAAAAATGAAATACTTGCTTCGCAGTAAGTCTAACGTATACTACCGTCTTTTCGGCAGCGCCTTCAAAAAGGCCGCAGTTCTTACAATTGCTGCATTGATTATAAGCTTCTCTGCGGCAATGAGTATCCAAGCCTCAAGGAGAGCGATTTTTGAGTTCTTTATAAAGATATACGAGACTTTTTCCGTTGTTTTCTTTACGGACTCTACGGTTACCCCGAGAAACGCTGCTCCTGTAATAGAGGTGGTGTATGAACCGTCATATATTCCGGAGGGGTATGAGCTGGTGGAGAGGAACGTTAGTGGCACATACATTAAGTACAAGTATTCAAATGGAAACGGGGAAGATGTTTCGTATATGCAGGTGTGTGCGGATTCGGATAGAAAAATAATTTTCGATACTGAAGATGAAAAAGTTTATTGTGGAGAAATTAATGGAAAACAATACAACTATTCAATCAGAAAGGAACTGATAAAAATTGTTTGGCAAGAACATGATTACGTTTTTCAATTGCTGGGATATGACCTTGATGAACTGATAAAAATGATGACTTCTTTGACAATTTCTAACTAAATTGAAAAAATTTTAAAAATTTTTAAAATTTTTTCAAAAAAAGTGTCACAAAATGCCTTCCCAAATTGTATATATAGTGAAGGCATTATTTTTTGCCTACCAAATGATGAGAGGAGGCTGAAAAAATGAAGAACAGAATACTTTGCGCACTGCTTTGTGCGTGCATTTTTGTGACGGCTATGTTCCCCGTTTCGGTGAATGCCGAAGAGCGGACTAATTCCAATGCAAGACTTACATACATTGCGGCAGCTATGACATCTATTGAGAATGTTTATGGCGTTGCAAACTGTTTTGCTAGCTTTGATGCATATCCAGAGGTTACAAAGTTCAATATCAAGATGTATCTTGAGAAAAAGGGCTTCTTGGGGCTATATTGGAGTGAGGTAGAGAGTACATCACACACATTCTATGTTACGTCAGATGTGTGCGAACGTAATTGGAACTTTGACGGAAACGGCAGATACCGTGTGCGCGCTGTTTATACAGCGTATTGCGGAACCGATTCGGAAACAATCACGGGCTACAGCGGCGAGCTTGATTACAAGGCTTAAGCAGTAGCAGGACAAGCTTTTTTAGCTGCAGATAAAAGGGCTTGTCCTCACCCTTCCGGGGAACAGATGGCGATGTGTGCGTCTTGATGTTCCCGAATTTATAAAATTTTCAAAAAATTTTTTAATATTTTGATAAATTTGTAGAAAAAACTGCCGTTTTGCTCCTTTTAAGCGCTCAGGAGTGGCGCAACGGTGGCGGAAGGTGTGTTAAAGTACCTTTAACGGTTTCACAATTACGAGATTTTGTGTTCCGTAATTACTGTTGAAGGGATGATACAAATGAGAAACAACCGCATTATCATTACCTGCGAGTTGGAAAAGAACTTCAGATTATGTGAACCTCTCAGAGAGAGGGGATTAAGTACGAACGTTGTCGAGGATGACGGGAAGCTGCTTTTGGAGGAGATTAATTGCTTGAATCCGGGCGCTGTTTTGCTTCCGTCTTTTATGCCGCTGCAGGACGCTGTGGGTGTCATAAGCTTGGCAAGAAGGATGAAAACCGGAGTAGACGATACGTTATATTTTGTTATGGGGAACGGAGAAGGCATCAAGACTATTAATTATATTATGAATAACGGTGCCGATTACTATTTTCACGTATCCGCTCAAACGAATGCCATTGTAGACAAAATTATGACTTTTTTCGAAGACACAGAGTATGAGCCTTTACCTCATTACGCATTGCCCAGAGGGCGCGCGGACGGTGGCTCGGCAGTAAGAGAAGCCTTGCGTTCGGTGGGGATACTCCCGCATCTTAAAGGATTTTCTTACCTTAACGATGCCGTTGTCATGGGATTAAAGAGCGTAAAAGGTCCCATGCCGCTTACAAAGCAGGTTTATCCGGTTATAGCCCGCAAGTACGACACTACCGAGCTGAGGGTAGAGCGAGCTATGAGGAATGCTATTATGGTGGCGTGGTCTAATTTTGAAAAAAATTCTTACAAGGGAGATAATTTTATTTTTTCAAAATGTGCCGAAAGGCCTTCCAACAGAGAATTTCTTGGGTTGGTGACCTTTGAGTTAAAAAGGGCTATGCCCGATTCGGAAACGTCAAACGGTTTAACCGCAGGTTAATTGTTTTTCAACTAAAAAAGGAGAGGTGATAGATATTAGTGTGTTAAGTACCATTATCGTGAACAAACATAGGACAGAACTTGAAAGTTTAAAAGAAATGTTTAAGCTGAATCCCTATGTAGACGTAGTAGGCATATTTGAGGACTGCGAGGAAGCTGTTACATATGCCATGAACAATGCTGTTGATTTTGTAGTGATTGACATTGATATCCCGGAGCTTGACTATTTAAAGATAGGAAAACGTCTGAGAATTATTAAACCGAATATTATTATTTTCTTTATTACTTCGGACGGCGATGTTGAGCATGAAAACAGTTTGCGTAAAGTTTCGGACGGAGTGATTGTAAAGCCCGTGACACAGCGAGACGTACATGATTTTATTTTGCGTGCGGAATTTAAGCGCGAAAAGATAGGATCAAGGGCTTTTACCGTACGCACCTTCGGTCAGTTTGACGTTTATCATAACGGCGAGTACGTATATTTCCCGAATGCAAAGGCTAAAGAGCTTTTTGCTTTGTGCATCGACCACTTGGGCGGACAAGTTTGCATGGAGGAGGCTATAGATAAGCTGTGGCCGGATAAACCGTACGATGAAAGAGCCAAAAGACTTTACAGAAAAGCTGTTTCGTGTGTAAAGAGTACGTTGATAAAGTATTCTATGACAGAGGTGTTTAAAAGCACCCGAGGCAGTTGCTGTGCGGTTCTTGAAAATATCAGATGTGATTATTTCAATTTTGTGGCTGCCGTAAAAGACGGGGAAGCAGATCCTAAATTGGTAGAGAGTTATATGCCCGAGTATTCATGGGCAGAATATACTATAGCAAAGATATATTTTTCCGAAAACTCCAAAGATTGACGCACGGTTTGTCGTTTTTATATCGCTTGACAATGGAAAATTTTGCGTATATAATCAAACTGTTCTCATGAGGGAGTAGTTGGCATATTGCGTCAGCATATGTTTCAAGTCAACATTTCCGGTCGTAAGACTTGGCTTGAATGAAATGACCAGACTCATGTACAGACAGTTTTGTTTGTACATGGGTCTTTTTTGTTGCATCTGCGGCCTTTGGGAAAATATCTGGTGAAAGGATTTTTGGTATGAAGTTTTATTGTGATGAAGCACAGGCTGTTCTTGACGAAGTGAAGAGTACCGAAAACGGTCTTACTTCTGCAGAGGCAGCAAAGCGACTTGAAGAAAACGGAAAGAATAAGCTTGCCGAAGCGAAGAAAGTGCCCCTTATAGTACGTTTCTTTAAGCAGATGGCAGACCCCATGACTTTGATTTTGATTGCGGCAGCGGTTATTTCTGCTGTTACTGCCGTTATTGAAATGCAAAATCCCGAGGGCGGCGGAGAAGGCTTTGCCGATGTGTTTATTATTATAGCGGTTGTAATTATTAATGCTATCTTAGGTGTTTTCCAGGAGAGCAAAGCTGAAAAGGCGATAGAGGCTCTTCAGGAAATGTCCGCAGCCACAAGTAAGGTGCTTCGCGACGGCATGATTAAAATCGTAAAGAGCGAGGAGCTTGTAGTGGGTGACGTTGTTCTTCTAGAAGCGGGCGATGCCGTTCCTGCAGATGGTCGTATCTTGGAATGTGCGAGCATGAAGATCGAAGAAGCAGCCCTCACGGGTGAGAGTGTTCCTGTAAACAAGGTTCTTGAGGTTCTTGAGTTAAAGGACGGAAAAGACATTCCTTTGGGTGACCGTAAAAACATGATTTACATGGGAAGTACTGTTGTATACGGTCGCGGAAGTGCCGTTATTACCGGAACCGGAATGCAGACTGAGATGGGTAAGATTGCTGATGCACTTGCACAGGCAGAGGAAGGTCAGACACCTCTCCAGATAAAGCTCGGACAGCTCAGTAAAATACTCAGCTTCCTTGTTATAGGTATATGTATATTTATATTTGCTTTCGGTGTTATAAGAGAGGGCTCTCTTAGCGGCGGCGTTGTTCTTGACACGTTCATGACTGCTATCAGCTTGGCTGTTGCTGCGATTCCCGAGGGTCTTGCTACGGTTGTTACCGTGGTTTTGTCTATCGGTGTTACCAATATGTCAAAACGTAATGCTATCATCAGAAAGCTTACCGCCGTTGAAACACTCGGTTGCGCTCAGATTATATGCAGCGATAAGACCGGTACACTTACACAGAACAAGATGACTGTTGTTGAGCATTACGGTGATGATGAAGAGCTTACTGCCGTTGCTATGGCTTGCTGCTCCGATGCACAGCTCGATGAGAAAAACGAGGCTACAGGTGAGCCTACGGAATGTGCTCTCGTTAACTTTGCATATAAGCTTGGCGTTTCCAAGAAAAACTTGAACGTTGAGTGCAAGCGTGTTGCAGAGGCTCCGTTTGACAGTATGCGAAAGATGATGTCTACCATTCATGAGAAAGACGGCAATATCGTTCAGTATACCAAGGGTGCTCCCGATGAAATTCTTACGAGATGTACAAAATATATAAAAGACGGCAAAATCCTTCCTCTTACCGAAGAAGCAAAAGAAGAAATCCTGGCAGCGAATAAAGGCTTTGCAAGCAATGCGCTTCGTGTTCTTGCTGCAGCGATGAGACTTTACGAGTCTGTACCCGAAGATACATCACCCGAAAGTCTTGAACAGGATTTAACTTTTATCGGACTTACCGGAATGATTGACCCCATTAGACCTGAGGTTGTAGATGCGATTAAGGAGTGCAAAACAGCAGGTATCAGAGCGGTTATGATTACGGGTGACCATAAGGACACCGCCGTTGCTATTGCTAAGCAGCTCGGAATTATCACCGATGCGGAGCAGGCTATTACGGGAAGTCAGCTTGATGACATCAGCGATGCGGAGCTTGAATCTGCTATTGAAAAGTACGGCGTTTATGCACGTGTTCAGCCTGAGCACAAGGTTCGTATCGTTAATGCTTGGAGAGCAAAGGGCTTTGTAACTGCCATGACAGGTGACGGAGTTAATGATGCTCCGAGTATCAAGAGTGCCGATATCGGTGTCGGCATGGGTATTACAGGTACCGACGTTACAAAGAACGTTGCGGACATGGTTCTTGCTGATGATAACTTCGCTACTATTGTCGGCGCAGTTTCAGAAGGTCGTCGTATTTACTCCAATATCAGAAAAGCTATACAGTTCCTTTTGGCTTCGAATATGAGTGAGGTTCTCGGCGTATTTACTGCGACAATGCTCGGTTTCACGTTGCTTAAGCCTGTTCACTTGCTTTGGATTAACCTTATTACAGACTGTTTCCCTGCTCTTGCGTTGGGAACAGAACCTGCTGAAGACGATGTAATGGAGCAGAAGCCCCGTTCTTCCAAGGAAGGTATTTTTGCAGGCGGTCTCGGCTTTGACGTGGTTTATCAAGGTGTGCTTGTTACGCTTCTTACCCTTGCCGCTTTCTATATAGGTGAATACCTTGAGAATCCTGCAGGTTTTGCATGGTTTAACATTGAAGATAATACACACGGAATGACAATGGCGTTCCTTACCATGAGTATGGCTGAGATTTTCCACAGCCTTAATATGAGAAGCCAGCGCGGAAGCTTGCTTAAAATGAAACATCACAACTGGTTGCTTTACGGAGCAGGTGTTTTGAGCTTGATTCTCACTACTCTCGTTATTGAGCTTCCCGTGATAAACACTTGGTTTGAGTTTGAAGCTCTTGAGCCTACACATTACGCAATTGCTATCGGCCTTGCGTTCTTGGTAATCCCGATTGTAGAGCTTATTAAGTTTATCCAGAGAAAGGTTTCATCAAAATAATCACGATTTAAACTTTCAACCATAGAGGACCGTTCGTGGGAATAACTGCTCCGAACGGTTCTTTTTAAAAATTTGATAAATATCTATTGACAGTGGTTTCGGAATGTGATATTATCTTCGGGTAAAGAAAGCAGAAGTATCCGCTTCTCACCTTGATTGTTATTGCGGTCGGGTTCATAAGTTTTCCGAGATATGTGTACTCGGGTGCTTAGTGCGTTGCGGAGAATCAGTTTTCCGAAACACACTATTTTTTTTACTTTGGAGGTGTCTGTCATAGGTAAAAGCGATGTATTGGTTAATGATGAGATAAGGGCGAAAGAAGTCCGACTCATTGATGAGGAAGGTAACGCTGTCGGGATAGTTTCCCTTGAGGAAGCGCTTAAGGCAGCTGCGGATAAAGAGCTTGATTTGGTGAATATTGCACCTACCGCAAACCCGCCTGTATGCAAGATTATGGATTACGGAAAATATGTTTTTGATGCGAACAAGAGAGAGAAAGAAGCTCGCAAAAAACAGAAGGTCATTGACATAAAAGAAGTCAGACTCAGTTTGGGTATCGGTGATCATGATTTGCAGGTTAAGGTAAAAAGCGCTATCAAGTTTTTGTCTGACGGAGATAAGGTTAAACTTACCGTTAAGTTCTTCGGACGTGAGATGAATTTCACAGCCTCGGGAGAGGAACTGATTAAGCGTTTTGCCGACAGTGTTTCAGAATACGGAGTCATGGACAAGAATCCCAAGCTTGAGGGCAGAAGGATGAGCGCCATGTTCAGTCCCAAGTAAAATATTGTACTACAGAAAGGAAGTAAAATTATGCCAAAGGTAAAGACACACAGTGCTTCAAAAAAGAGATTCAGAATTTCTGCAAACGGTAAGGTTAAGATGTCACATGCTTGCAGACGTCACAGACTTGTTACTAAGACAAGAAAGTCTAAAAAGCAACACAGAATGCCTGCTTATGCGGCAGATGCAAATGCAGCTACAGTTAAGAAAATGCTGCCTTACGCTTAATTAGGGAGGTATATCGAAATGGCTAGAGTTAAAAATTCAGTTGCAACAAGAGCAAGAAGAAAGAAAGTTATTAAGCTTGCAAAGGGCTACTACGGAAGAAAGAGCACAGTATTTAAAACTGCAAACCAGGCAGTTGTAAGATCTGCTACTTATGCTTACCGTGACAGAAAGGCTAAAAAGAGAGACTTCAGAAAGCTTTGGATCACAAGAATCTCCGCACAGGTTAAGGCAGTTGACGCTTCCTTCAACTACTCAAGATTCATGAACGGTCTCAAGAAGGCAGGCGTAACTCTCAACAGAAAGATGCTTGCTGAAATCGCTGTAGCTGACAAGGAAGGCTTTGCTAAGCTCGTTGAACAGGCTAAGGCAGCTCTCTAATTCCATAAAAGAGTATAAAGATTCCCACACCGAAAAGGTGTGGGATTTTTGTTTGTATTTACTTCGTAATTATAACCTGTTGAG
>JAZPZG010000008.1:0-8247 GCA_045544575.1 Clostridia bacterium | reverse complement strand
GGCAATGTAAAAAGCATTGACGTTAAGGTCCACAAAAGCAAACTCAAAAATCGCATTTATACCGTAGAATAGCATCATACATATAGCTGTACCCATTATATTAAAATACAAATGAACCATAGCCGCGCGCTTCGCGTTCTTTGTAGCGCCGACTGAAGAAATAAGTGCCGTTACGCAGGTACCTATATTCTGGCCCATTATAATCGGAATCGCACTGCCAAACGTAATTTGTCCCGTTGAAGAAAGAGCTTGCAAAATACCAACCGAAGCTGATGAGCTCTGAATAATTGCAGTAAGAACAGCACCTGCAAGAACGCCGAGCAAAGGATTGGAAAACATAAGCAAAATATTACCGAACTCAGGCACGTCCTTAAGTCCCGAAACGGCACCGGACATCATGTCCATACCGAACATCAATACCGCAAAGCCAAGCAAAATAAGACCTGTGTCCTTATGCTTGCTGTTATTGATGAACATATAAAGAACAAGACCGATCACTGCAAGAACAGGTGTAAACGTAGCAGGCTTAAATATCTGAACGTACCATGCACTACCCTCTAAACCCGCAAGAGATAGTATCCATGAAGTGATCGTCGTTCCTACGTTGGCTCCCATGATAACACCGATTGCCTGACGAAGTACCATAACTCCTGAGTTTACAAAACCGACTACCATTACCGTAGTGGCAGAAGAGCTCTGTATAACCGCAGTAACGCCTGCACCTAGCAAAAATCCCTTAAACCTGTTTGAGGTAAGCTTTGCAAGTATGCTGTTAAGACTTCCGCCCGCTTTTTTTTCGAGCGCTTCGCCCATAACGTTCATACCGAATAAGAACAAAACCAAACCGCTGATTAAAGCTAAAACATCTTCAATTCCCATATGATTCGTTAACCTTTCTTCAATTTGTACGAAGATATACTAACACTATTTTTTACCAAAATCAAACAAAAATCCCCAATAATACAGCGCATTATAAGACACTAAATAAGAGTCTGATCATTGATAACAAGTTTAAAGCGAAGACCGAGGGCTTCCGCTGCTTTTCTGCAAAAAATCATGCGGTACATAAATATTTCAAAATAATCCATTATAGAGCAATACTTTGTATCAAGCTCAAGAGTAAGACAAGCAATCTTTTCATCAGTGTCAATATCCAGATTTGAGGAGTTTACGGAATAGTTCACCCTGTCATGTATATCAAACGTGGAAATATCGTGATTCCGGACTCTGCTCCGCCTTACGTCCGATTTGTCCGCCAATATCAAAGCCGCTGCAACCGGATTCACGGGGACTCCCGTTCCTTCGTCATGATTACCGATTGCGGTAACAACGGTTGCGATATCAGCAGCATCCATTCCCAGCTTGTCAAGAATACGAAAAGCCATCACTGCACCGCTTTGAGAGTGTTCCGCTCTGTTAACCAGATTTCCTATATCGTGCAAAAAGCCCGCAATTTTGGCAACCTCTACCGTATGAGGCTCGTAACCAAGCTTTGTAAGAATCATTTCTGCAGTAGTCGCCACCTGTGTGACGTGGGCAAAGCTGTGTTCCGTATAACCCAATGCAATAAGAGATTCATCAGCACGCTTTATATAAGTTCTTATCGCTTCATTTGTTTTAATTTCATCATAGCTAATCATAGAATCCTCCTTGCGGCCGGCACAAGCCGACGTACATATTGTAACAAGCACGGCACAGCCTTGTCAAACACCTCTTAAGTAAAATTTCATCTTACTCGGCGAAATCCTGCAACCACCGAAAACAAAACAAAACACACCAAATTTACAATAATTACACACGGACCGGTTTGCAACGACATTCTGCATGCAATTGTAAAACCAATCAGAAAGCACAGCACGGAAACAACCGCCGCACATACCGTAACCGACTTAAATGTTTTGCAAAGGCGCATTGACGTAAGTGCAGGAAAAATAATCACAGCCGAAATCATAAGAGCTCCCATAAGCTTCATTCCCAAAACTATTGTAACCGCAGAGAAAAGAGATATAAGCACCTTACACAAGGCTGTATTGATACCCGTTGCCTTTCCGAATGTTTCGTCAAACGTCATCATAAAAATACGGTTATAAAAAACTATAAAAAGAGCAAGCACCAAAACCGATAATATTACACTCAGTACAAGGTCCTTATCGGATATTGTAATAATCGATGCCGAACCAAAAAGGCTGTTACAGATGTCAGCCGTCATTCCGGTAGTCTTGTCATACGCAATAACACCTATTGCAACTGCTCCGGTAGACATCATGGCAATCGCGGCATCTCCCTTTATTTTACTGTTTTCACTTATTTTAAGCAAAAAGAAGGCCGCAATTATAACGAACGGAATTGAAAATTCGAGTGACATTTCGCTGTTTACGCCAAGGGCAGCGGCAATACCCATTATTCCGAAGCCGATATGCGAAAGGCCGTCACCAATCATCGAGTATCTTTTTAAAACGAGGGGGACACCCAGCAAAGCAGCACAAAGCGAAACCAAAGTTCCCACGATGAGTGCCTTTATTACAATTTCCAAGACAAACGGACTGCTTAATATCTGCGAAAAGGTCATAATGCCGCACCCCCTTGCAGTATGTGCGCCACGTCACTTTTGTTAAATTCATCACGGGTACCGAAAAAGGAGTTTTCGCCTTTTACGTAAAGTATATGCGTAGCGTCATTCATCACGTAATCTATGTCGTGAGAAACCATTATTATGGCAAGGCCGTCTTCCTTGTTAAGTTTCTTTATCAGCTCATAAAGCTCCTTTGTAACAAGCGGATCGAGTCCTGCCGCAGGCTCATCGAGCAATAATGCACGTTTAGATGCACAAAGGGCTCTGGCAAGAAGCACTCTTTGTTGTTGACCTCCGGAAAGCTCACGATAACACGCATCTTTTAAATCCGTTATCATAAGTCTATCCATATTTTTTGCAGCGAGAGCTCTTTGCTTTGCCGTATAAAACGGTAAAAAACGATCGGTATTCTGGCACCCTGACAACACAACCTCCTTGACACTTGCAGGGAAGTCCCTTTGAATCTGTGTCTGTTGAGGCAAATAACCTATTTCATTTTGCTTTAAGCCTCCGGCAAAGCTTATTTTTCCCATACAGGGCTCTTTAAGTCCTAAAATTCCTTTTATAAGAGTGCTTTTTCCCGAACCATTCTCACCTATGATGCACAAAAAGTCTCCCTCGTAAACAGCAAAATTCAAGTTAGAGGTCACAGTAATGCCATCATACGCAAAGGCCGCATTCTCACATTTTATTATACTATTCATACAACGCCTCCCTCAAATTTTCAAGGTTTTTTTGCATTAATGAGTAATACCCTTCATTGCTTTCAAGTTCCTGCTTCGTAACGTTATGGCATGAGTGAAGTGTTAAACGTTTTGCTCCCGTTTCTTTACAAATAGCCTCGGCAGTCTTTCCGTTTGAAAATTCAATAGTAAAAACAGCCGTAATTTGATTATCTTTCACAACCTCCACCAGCTCGTTAATCACACTGAGTGTCGGTTCCGAAGAAGATGAACAGCCCTTGAAAGCCGCATAGTACTCAAGCCCGTACTCCTTCGCAAAATAGGCAAAAGGAAAGCGGTCGCCTATTACCACGGTATTTTGAGGAGCATTCACAATAAGCTCTTTAAATGCCGTATCAAGGCTATCAAGCTTTTTGCAGTAATTTTCGGCATTTTTCCTGTATACGGCTTCATTTTTACTGTCAAGCTCACACATCGCATCACAAATTTGCTTTGTAATTAATTTAGCATTTACAGGAGAAGTCCACACGTGGTCGTCCGTTTCTCCGTGGCAATTTGCCTCGTCATCGGTATGCTCGTGCGAATGCTCTGACTCCAGGCAAACAGTCTCGGTCATCTCGGTAAGGTAAAGAACCTTTTTCCCGCTCATATCAATTGCAGGTAAAATCTCACTGTCTACCCAGGAATCAGTATCTCCGCCTACACAAATCATCAGATCACACTGCTCTATTTTTACCAAGTCCTCAACAGACGGCATAAAAGTATGGCTTTCTGCACCGGGCTTTACCAGCATGGAGACGTTACAAAGCCCCTCACCGTCCGCAGCAGACGAAAGCCCCGCAATTTCTCTTACAAAATCATATTGGGGAAAAATCGTTGTCACAATATTAAGCTTACCGTCGTTTGAAGCACTATCACCTTGCTTCTCAGTACGTATGCATGAAGAAAACGTTATCAACATAAGAACCAACAGCACAGTCGTAATTAAACATAAAAAAGAAGCTCTGATTTTGCCTTCTGATTTTATTTTCTGTTTCAGTGGTGACATTCAAAGCCCCCCTTATCTCCTCTGCATTCACTGCAGACACCGTATATAATGGAATTTCCGGTGCCTATAATAAATCCATGTTCTGCGGCAATATGATTTCTGGTCTTCTCAAGCTCGCTGCACTCCATATGTATTATTCTTCCGCATTGTTCACACTTTAAATGAAAGTGATGTGCGCAATCCTCAGTTTGTTCAATGTATTGATATACAAAGGAGCTCATCCCCTCTGTTTCAAACCTTCTCAATAAGCCCTCACCGTGCAGTTTTGCAACAATACGGTAAACACTGCTTTTTGCAGTGTCGGGAAGAGCTGCAGCAATCTCATCGACACAAAAATGTTTATTTCTGTTTTTAACCATGAAGTCAATGATCTGTCTTGTACCTGCCGTCATATAAACGCTTCTTGCCATTGTACTTCCTTCCCTTCTGCATTTCCAATTTGAGAATAATTCTCACATTAAGAAATTATACGCATAAAACCACCAACTGTCAAGAAAAAGGCCAAAAAAAACCGATGAAACACCTTTCGGCATTTCATCGGTAACTTTTAAAAAGTCAGCTGTGATTAAATTACTTAATCTCAACCTCAGCGCCAGCCTCTTTGAGCTTAGCAGCGAGAGCCTCAGCATCGTCCTTAGAGATGTTCTCTTTAAGAGTAGCGGGGCAACCGTCAACAACCTTCTTAGCTTCCATAAGAGCAAGACCTGCAGCGTCTTTAACAACCTTGATAACGTTCATCTTGTTTGCGCCTGCGCTCTTGAGTACTACTGTGAACTCAGTCTGCTCAGCTGCAGCAGCAGCCTCGCCGCCTGCAGCAGGAGCTGCAACTGCTACAGCAGCAGCTGCTGTAACACCGTATTTCTCTTCGATAGCCTTAACGAGATCGTAAAGCTCTAAAACTGTCATACTGTCGATAGTATCGATAATCTGTTGAATCTTCTCAGACATTTTAATTTCCTCCAATTAATTAATGATTTAAAATTTAATAATAATGTTCGCCGTTTCACACAGCTAAAATAATCTGTAAACTCTGTTTACCAATGGGCAAGATTAAGCCTCCTGCTCCTTCTTCTCTGCAACTGCCTTAACAGCAACAGCGAAGCCGCGAATATTGCCGGTAAGAGCACTGAGCAACATAGAGAGCAATCCGTCCTTGTCCGGAACCTTAGCAAGTCTTTCTACGCCTGCAGCATCGAGAACCTCTCCGTCGCAGTAACCGCCCTTGATTTCCAGATTTTTAAACTTCTTCGCATATTCGGAAAGAACCTTTGCTGCAGCTGTATAGCTCTCGCTTGAAGTAGCAATGGCAGTAGGTCCCTTAAAGCAAGCTGTAAGACCCTCCATAGCTGTTCCTTCTACAGCCTTAGTTGCAAGAGTATTCTTTCTAACCTTGTACTGCACACCTGCTTTTCTGAGAGCAACACGGAGCTCAGTATCCTCCTCTACGGTAAGACCTCTTGCATCAACTACAACGGTACCCAAAGAAGCATCAAAAATCTCCTTAATGGCAGCAACCTCGGCTTTTTTAACTTCCAAAATCTTTTTACTCGGCATTCTGTGAACACCTCCTTCCGTATTCTAAAGCAAACAAAAAACCTTCGATACGCATAGACGTACCGAAGGAATCAATCATTACGATAAAATCACACCTCGGTTGGACTTACATGACACAAAGTACTCTGTGCATCAACGCCGACTGTCTATGGTATAAATATTACAACCATTTCAGTATACATGAAACTTAATAAAATTTCAAGTATCTGAAATAATTTTATTTAATTAAGCCTTTGCAGGGTTAATCTTAATGCCGGGGCCCATTGTGCTTGTAACAACAGCACTCTTGATGTACTGACCCTTAGCAGCAGCAGGCTTAGCCTTGAGAACTGCATCATAAAGAGCATTGAAGTTCTCCTCAAGCTTCTCCTTACCGAAGGAAGCCTTACCGATAGGACAGTGGATAATGTTTGTCTTATCCAATCTGTACTCAATCTTACCTGCTTTAATTTCAGTGATAGCTTTCTTTACGTCCATCGTTACGGTTCCGGACTTAGGGTTAGGCATAAGGCCCTTAGGACCGAGCACCTTACCGATACGACCTACAACACCCATCATGTCAGGTGTAGCAACAACGATGTCGAAATCAAACCAGTTCTCAGACTGGATCTTAGCTACCATATCTTCAGCGCCTACATAATCAGCGCCTGCTTCTTCTGCTTCTGCAGCCTTATCACCTTTTGCGAAAACCAAAACGCGCTTTGACTTACCGGTACCGTTCGGAAGTACAACCGAACCTCTTACCTGCTGGTCTGCCTGTCTTGAGTCAACGCCTAAACGCAAGTGAAGCTCGATTGTTTCGTCGAACTTAGCCTTGGCAGTGGAAACTACCAACTCAAGCGCTTCGGAAGGATCATAAAGCTTAGATGTGTCAATTGCCTTAACACTGTCTTGATACTTTTTTCCTCTAAACATTTAGTTCACTCTCCTTACATTACTAAAAACTTCGGTCGACCAATCAGTCAACAACTACGATACCCATGCTTCTTGCAGTACCTGCAATCATGCTTGCTGCAGCTTCAACGTCTGCTGCATTAAGGTCGGGCATCTTCTGCTCAGCTATTTTAATAACCTCTGCTTTTGTGATTGTTGCAACCTTGTCGCGGTTAGGCTTTCCGGAAGCTTTGTCAAGCTTACAAGCCTTCTTAAGCAATACTGCTGCCGGCGGAGTCTTTGTAACGAAAGAGAAAGTCTTATCCGCATAAACGGTAATGATAACAGGGATAATAAGTCCTGCATCGTTCTTTGTTCTCTCGTTGTATTCTTTACAGAATCCCATAATGTTCAGGCCATGCTGACCCAAAGCTGGTCCAACCGGTGGAGTCGGTGTTGCTTTTCCTGCGGGTATTTGCAATTTTACAAATGCCGTAATCTTCTTTGCCATTTTAAAATCCACCTCCCAAAATATATAAATGCACTGAAGACAAATCAGTCTGCCTTCTTAACCTGTGCATATTCCAATTCAGCAGATACATTTCTGCCGAACATTGAAACCATTGCTCTGATGCACTTCTTTTCGAAGTTAACACTTTCAACCACACCCGAGAAGCCCTCCAAAGGACCGTCGATAACATCGATAACGTCGCCCTTCTCAAAGCCTTCTATAAGTGTAGACTCAAACGAATCGTCAACATCAACGTTAAGAGCTCTCACCTCATCAATTGAAAGAGGTGTAGGCTGAGACTCCGGACCTACAAATCCGGTAACGCCTCTGATGTTTCTGATAACGTACCATGTTTCTTTGGTATAAACCATCTCAATAAGCACATATCCCGGGAATATTTTGCGCAGAGCAGACTTCTCGCGTCCGTCCTTCAACTCAATTTCCTCAATCATAGGGATAATAACTCTCGGAATCACGTCCTGAAGCTTTCTTGTTTCAATGATGCGCTCGAGACTCTCCTTGACCTTATTCTCATAGCCGGAATATGTATGAACCACATACCACTTGAGATCCGGATTGGGAGCCTTTACTTCCTGAACATCAGCTGAAGCTTCATATTCCATTACGCTTTCATCACTCACCACTAAAAACCTCCTAAAAACTCAGGCCGCTATCACATTAAAATGATCTGATAAGCTTAACAAATGACTCAAGAATAAAATCAGAAGCACAAATGATAACACCAACCACCAAACAAACAGCAAGTACGGAAAGTGTACTTGTAAGAAGCTGCTTCTTTGTAGGCCAGGTAACCTTTTTAAGCTCTAATACTATATTCTTAAAAAATGCAGAGATAGCCTTACCCATACGGGCAAAAATATTTTTCTTACCCTTGTTATCCGCTGTCTTTACATCGTTTTTCCTAGCCGCCATAACAATTCCTCTCTTTGATAAATAACAATAAAACCTATTACTTTGTTTCCTTATGAGCAGTGTGCTTCTTGCA
>JAZPZG010000007.1:0-32578 GCA_045544575.1 Clostridia bacterium | reverse complement strand
CTCACCGGGCTTAACAACTGTAGCCTCAGCGCCGATAGAAGCGATAGGACCATCGAAAGGAACCTCTGTAGGCTCAGCAGGAGCTTCTGTTGCAGGAGCCTCTGTCTCTTCAACAGGAGCCTCAGTTGCAGGAGCCTCTGTTACAGGAACTTCAGTAGCAGGAACCTCTGTTGCAACTGTCTTAGAAGCGTATGTTCTGTAAGCAATTGCCAAGTTTTGAAGATCTGCGCCACCCTGAACGTTTCCACCTGTAACAATCTGGTGGTTTGCAGGAGCCATACCGTCAGCGTAAGCAGATACAGCAAGCCAGAACAAAGCAGGAGTAGTTGTGGAAACCTTAAGCACATATGTGCCTGCCTCAAGACCGTTGTCTCCAAGCTTAATACCTGTTCTCCAAGATGAAGATGCAACATCAGCAACACCTGTTACAAGAGCCTCGCCTGCTGCTGCAGTTTCAAGGTCAGCATTGTCAGCGTAGATAGCTACATTGAGCTTTTCTGCATACTGAGTTGTTGCGCCTGTACCAAACTGAATGTACTCAGCCTTAGTCTTAAGCTCAATTCTCTGAAGTGCGTATGCATCCTCAGAATAAAGCCAAAGTGCCTGTGCGCCATCGTCCAACTGATAAAGTGTGTTGTACTTAGTAACCTCGTACAAGCCCTCAACGCCTGCTTCTGCATCGCCTTCAACCTGTGAGTAAGTATACTCAGTACCGAAGGTAGCGTTTGCTACGATGCCCATAGACATAACCATAGCAAGAGCCAAGATCAATGAAATAATCTTTTTCATTATTTTCCTCCTAAAATAAAAATTTACTTTTGAGCGCAGAAAGGCATAGGAATACTTTTCTACTCTCATTTGACTGAATTATACACTATAAAAAAATCAATTGCAACAGGAAATTATTAAAAATTTTTAGTTTTACAAAAAAATATACAAAAACCTGCGGACAAATCATCCGCAGGTCTAGGACTTTTATTCATTTACTTTTAAATCAGAATAAAATGCAGGCAAATTATCCTCTTTTCTTAAGCATTGCAACTGCAACACCCATGAGTGCAAAGATTGCTGCGGCACCTGAAACAACACTTCCGCAGCCTGATTCCTCTACAGGAGCAGTGGTAGGTGCAGCGGTAGGAGCCTGTGTAGGCGCTGTTGTAGGTTCGTCAGTAGGAGCCGCCGTAGGTTCTTCAGTGGGAGCTTCTGTGGGTTCGTCCGTGGGAGCCTCGGTTGCTGCATTGGGATCTGCAGTCACATTAGGATCTGGGGTCACGTCAGAAGGTGCCTCTGTCTCTTCTTCACCGGCGGGCTTCAAGTATGTTCTGAACGAAAGAGCGTAATTCACGAAATCAACACCGCCGGCAATGCCCTCTGCAAATGCCTCGTGGATTTCGGGTTCAAAGCCATCTGCATATGATGATGCAGCAAACCAGAACTTCATACAGCTCGATGCAGGGCAGCTGAGCTCTACAACGTACTCGCCGGGTTCGACAGTTTCTTCAAATTCAATTGAAGTTCTCCAGTTTGAACTGTAAACGTCCAAAGTCTCAGAAGCAATTGCCTCACCGTCAACCGACTCATAAAGATCACCTGTATAAGGATAAACAGAAACGTTTATCTTATCCGTACCGTCAGGATTCATTGATCCGCAACCAAATGCCAAAATGTCGGCAGACTCCTTAAGCTCGATACGATGCAAAAGATATGAACTTTCCGAACTGAACCAACATTCAAAGTTTCCGTCCCAACCGTAGGCAGTAGAATACTTAGTAGTTTCATGTACGGCTTCAAAAGCATCCTGCTCCGGCCAATCCTCATAGCTTACGGAAGCAAAAGAGCTAACTACTCCCATGCTTGCTATCATTGCAACAGTCAAAATTAACAAAATAACCTTTTTCATCATTTCCTCCTGAAATATAAAAGCTTATACCCCTCAACGATTTTTCTTAGGGGTTTGTTGCCCACAATTATATATTATGTAATCTGAATTTGCAACCGAAAAGTAATATCAAATACCGAGAATATCATTAAGCATCATCGTTACGGTTAAAATATTCACTTTCCCGTTCTTCCCCAAAGCAATAACGGCATCGAGAGAATACCCGGTCAGTCCCGTGCCGGAACGCACGTAGTTTATTAAGAGCTGTGCATCAACCAAGTCAATATTGCCGTCACAGTCGGCATCACCTTTGACAATTATCGTATATTCCTCACTACCCGCCTTAACAGTCATGCCTGTTCGCAAGATACCCGAAATATACAACTCTCCGCAGTTTGAATCATAAACGCAAGCCGATGCTTCGGAATTCACGTCATGGTAAAAAGCGAGAACGTCGGAAACGGTGGCACCGGAGGATACCATTATAATATATTCATCACTTGCAGAGCTCTTTACAAGCTCGCTTTCAACGTAGTCTTCTGACGTGCCGGCTACGTTCAAAACCTCACATGCATTTACGCAATGAGTTTCTTTTATTTTCTTATTTGCATCAACAATCAAAGAAAGCAACTCACCGCTGTCAACTCTCCACGTATATCCGTCATTAAACCCTTGTCTGTCTGCCCTGAAGGTCCACCAATGCGTAAGCTGTACCCCTGCATTGATAATGCCGTTGAGATAAGCTTCAGACTCACTTATAAAGGAAGAATTTGTCTCAAGAAGCATTGTGCTGGCCTCTCCGTTATATAGCGGTTTTCCCAGTTTCGTACATTCATCTGCGTAAAAGCTCCAATCTGCGGAGAAATAACCGCCGTTACCGTCTGAAAACGTATGGTCGCTTGTATTCGTGGTGTTAAGACCGTATATATGCATGCTCGTTATATCAAGCTTCTCATTTAAAAGAGCAACCGCCTTTAAATGCTGCTCTGCCGTATCGGGATTCCAATCATTTCCCGTATTGTTGAGAATACTGCATAGCAAGTGCCATTGAGCAGGCCTTAAGATACTGTCTCCGCTTGCTATAATATGCTTATCGTCTATCGCACGTATTCTGTCAGCACAAGCTCCGTAAAACTCAGCAAGCTGAAGCAGAGAAAATTTCACCTCTCCTGCAGCCTCTCCTATATCTGCCTCAAGAATCAGCTCATTGTCTATTTCCCATAAAAGTACGGTATCGCGATCCTTGTAACGATTAACCACGATGTCAATGTATTTATAAGCATTTTGACGCGACTCGCAATCAGGATTTCCTACTATGTCCTCAACGGTCTCCGTACTTTGAATCCAGCCCTCATTCTCAACGTAATCGCACTTAAGAAGCGCAGGCTCTGCCAATCCGAGACATACCACCAATTTAAGTCCGTATTTATCACACAAATCAAACACCCTGTCCATTGCCGTAAGATAAATTTCAAGGTGTTCTTCATTATACATAAGATCGAGATATGCAGGTGAATACATAAAAGCTCTTACTGACTTAAAGCCAAGCTCACTGAGTTGTTTAATCGCCGCTTCTGCCGCAGAAGATTGGCAGTCTGCGGTGGGGTATTCGTGATTATATTGATACTCTGCGATCATCTGATAAAACAAATCGAATTTATTGAAGCTTATCTCATAGTAGGGTTCGCCGTTCATATACATTTTGCCGCCGATAACCCTCAATATGCCGTCATTCAGATAGCTTCCCGTAGATATTAAAAAGATTTTACCGTCGGCATCCCACCAGACCTTGGCATGAGTAACGGTATTTATAAAATCCGCCGCAACGTATATTACATCGTTAATTTTGGCAGGATTGTACGTGATTTTTTTCACGTCTCCGTTTATGTATACGAGATTCGAGCCGCACGTTGCATTGACCGTCATATTTCCGTTTGACAATTCAAACTGCGAATTTTCGTTCTCCGTAAATTCCAGACCTACAGCCTCTGCCACTGCCGCAAGCTCAACAAAAACAGTACCGTATCGTTCCACGGGAGCATTATCCATAGGAAGCTCTTTATCATTAAAATAAACCCCGATACTGCTCGGCGTCATGTCAGTGATATTGACAGTTGGAACAGCACCCGGTGCCTGCAACGAATACTTTACGGGGGTATTTCTTCCGGACGAAGAAACCGTCACGTCATCAATTACAATATATACGGAAGACTCGGTATAACCCTTTTTCTTCTGTCTGTTTGTAAGAGTTCCGACGGTAGTAAAAAGATATAAATTATTAATGGTATAAATAATATACTCAAGAGGAACCGACGAAGAAACAGTTGTACCGTTACACAAAAGCTCATATGAAGAGCTGCCTCGGGTGAACTTGCACGTAAGCTTATACGTTCCGTTCGAAAGTTCCTTCAAAGTATTTCCGTTATAATCACAGATACAAGCCTTATCTCCAACCTTCTGAATGATGAACGGGTCAACCTCTGCAAGACCGCAGCCGGAAAAAGAAGGCTGATACGTAGTAATACACGGAGTAAACACGTTTGCAAACGCCTCATTTATCGTAACTGATATTTCAAAGGTCATCGTAGTATCGTTTACTCCGAGAGTCCACCATCTCATATCACAGGTGTTAACGGAAAGAGCCCTGCTGCCCGTCGGGACAAGTCCCGAGGTTGAAATAATCTTCACACGGCTGTCCGAAGAAAGATATCCTGCACCCATACCGTTCACATACGTAGACGAAAAGTCAGACGAGGTCGCAAGCCCCTCGTAGCCTACGTAAACCTTAGAAACCGTAAAAGTATCCGCACCTGCAGGAACAGTTTCAAATAAAAAGCAAATTACCAGCAGTAAAGCAACTGCCGATGATAAAAATTTCTTATACATGTATAACAACCCTTCTGAATTATCATATCGCTCTATGACGTCCGAATTTCAATAATGGTATCATTATACAAAAGAAAACAAAAAAAAGCAACAAAAAAATCAGAGTATAACTCACACTTAAAAAGTAATGTTTGCAATCAACTGGCCTATTCTGTCAGGAGTCATTTTGTATGCATCGTCAATGACTGCAATGCCCATATTATGTGCTCTTTCAAGAAGTTGTACCGGATTCCTGTTGTTTTGAGAAAGACAGCCTGCCACCAAAATTTTACCTGCGTATTTGCCTCCAAAACGGTTTGCAACTGCCTCCAATTCATAAAGAGCCTCTTTTTCAACGTTACCTGCCTTACAAGAAACAAAGACAGGACAAAGCCCCTTCATAAAAAGAACGTCGATCTCGTTCCGTACAGGCTCACAGGAACCCCTGCGGTTTCCGCGTTCCGATTTTGTTGTACTCCACAAGAGATGTACTCCTCTATGTGCATCACTCTGATGAATTCTTGACAATACGGAAAAAAACGTAACCAGTTCAAGGAGATTTCCCGACTTAATAATTATTTTATGTATCAACTCATCGCGATAATTAAATTTAATTTTTTCACGTCTTAAATCCAGATTTTCTATAAAGCCGGCATCCCGCAAATCATATAAAAAGTCCTGTTGCGAACGATTTATCTTCCGAGATGAATGTACGCCGAGTCCGACTGTATCACTCTGCAGTAACGATAAAAAGCGACCGCCTTTAAGCCAATACTCACAGTCCTCTTTACCCATGTTCCACATATAAGAAACGTCTCGTCTCAATTTTGCATTAACGTTGAGTGAATTTTCTTCGTAATCCTCCAAAATACCGCCGTTAAGTTCAATGGCTTCATAAACAGACAGTTTTTCAAGCACGTCATACTCAGTCTTCACGTCGGTGCTGACCACAGGCACTCCGTAACGCTCACTTATAATTCCCAGCGCTATAAGTCCCGCATCTGTTCCGCCTGTCGCCTCAAAGCAACAATTGTTATATTTCGTAACTATTTCGGTCAGTTTTACGGTTATTTCAGAGATGGAATCACACTTTGTATATATAAACTCAAGTTTAACTTCAGGATAACGTTCTTTTACAAAGCTTTTAATTCGTGCAATTGCATTATTAGTCATTATCTCCGAATCACCGATATAAACGACTCGTTCATATTTAGAACATAAAAGAGCAATTATGTTTTCAGTCTGCGACTCATCAAAAAATTCAACAACAGTCATAATCAACCCTCTCCGAGAATACGTAATGCATTTTTGCAAAAAACAAGTTCTTTTTCACTTTCCGAAAGTCCGAGTGTGTTAATAACCCTTAGCTCCAATTCAGGCGTATGCCAAGGCGCATCCGTTCCGAACAACAATCTTTCAACGCCGTGCTTTTCAATAATTTTCTCCGCCTGAGGTTTTGTAATCACCGAGTATCCGAAAGATATATCAAAAAACAGAGGCAAACCGCAAAGCTCTTCTATCACCTGTTCCGCCATTGCGGCACCTCCCCAGTGCGCTGCTACAACGGGAGCTCCGTCAAACCACGAAAGAGCCCTTTTCATACGCTCCGGCGTATTTCGAAACGGAGGCTCATATGCCAGATCAAGTCCCGCATGGAACGTTGTAATAAGTCCCAATGATGCTATTTTCTTATAAATAGGCTTCATTTTTTCATCATCCGAAAAAAAGCCTTGATAATCGGGATGTAATTTTACGCCCTTAAGTCCCGCCGCCGCAATTCTTTCCAATTCTTCAAAAACGTTAGGCGCATCAGGAAAAACAGAGCCGAAGGATATAACGTCACCGCCGTTAATCGCGATTGCAAAATCATTAACCTTGGACATCTGTTTTTCATTCGTAGCAATGTTGTTAACGACAAACCTATCCACACCCTGAGAATGTAAAAGCTCACGCAAAGATTCCAAAGTTCCGTCAGTATGCGGAATCAAGCCTCCCGATGCCTCAGAAAGTGTCCCTATTGCCCTCTCAGCAATTTTTTCAGGGAAACAATGGGTGTGGAAATCAATTATCATTTTCAGTTCACTCCTATAACTATATATCCCGTAAAGTTTCGAATCACCGTAGCTCCTCCGCGCGATTCAACCAAAGGAGTACATACCGCACAAAGGTCAGGATCATATTCTCCGCCCGTTGCAAGCACCTTTATATCCGAATTTCCAAGATCAAGATCCTCTATCCGCACCGTAATTCTGTTTTCCGCAATATTTGCAGGAGCAACAGCACAGACAATTCGCTTGCAGCCGTTAAAGGTTTCAATATCAATACCGAAGCTGTCGTTCAAATTTCTCTCAAACGCAAGTATTTCACCTGCATTTTTGAACTGAACGTCTCCGCCCTTGAGCACGTCGTTGTTCTTACGAAGCTCACCCAAGCGACAAAAGTGCTCTATCATATTATTGTCGGTCTTGCCCCAAGGATACGTACGCCTGTTATCCGGATCGGAAGCACCCTCCAGACAAGTCTCATCTCCGTAATAAACCAAGGGAATACCTACGTAGGTGAACATCACGGCAGCATATGCCTTTACAAGCTTTCTTGCTTTTTCTCTGTTTCCGCCTGTAATATTCAGCATCAAAGACATCAGGCGCTCAACGTCATGAGTTCCTGTCATGTTGACAAGAGCGTAGAGATTGTGCTTAGGATAATTCTCCTTCAATGAATAAAAACGTTTTGCAATGGTATCGGCGTTTTCACGGCCCGAAAAATACGCAAGAAGATTATTTCTGAAAGGATAATTCGTAACCGAGTGAAGCTCCTTTGAAGTAAAATAGGTACGCAGCTTGTCGTAGCTTATCTTATTAGAGGCATCTTCCCAAACCTCACCGAGTACGATAGTCTCCTTTTGATTTTCTTCGCCCGCCTCATCAGCAGCTGTTCTGAGTGCCTTTATGAAATCATCAGGCAGCTCATCTGCAACGTCAAGTCTCCAGCCGTCGGCACCGCGTCTTATCCAACGCTTTATGACGCTGTCATCCGATCGAACAATATAATCAAGATATGACGGATCCAATTCTTCAACGTTGGGCATTACCTTAATACCCCACCAGCTCTCGTAAACGTCATCGTTTTCGCCGAAGCGGTACCAGCTTCTGAAAGGTGATGACGGATTTTTGTAAGCGCCGTTACCGTACTTTCCTTCTTTATCAAAATATATACTGTCGCTTCCCGTATGACTGAAAACACCGTCCAATATAAATCTTATGCCTTGAGCATGTCCTGCTGCAATAAGCAAATCAAAAGATGCATCGCCTCCGAGAAGGCTGTCAACGTGCTTATAGTCAGACGTATCATATCGGTGGTTGCTTGCCGCCTCAAAAATAGGGTTCAAATATATAACAGATGCACCGAGAGCTTCAATATAAGGAAGCTTTTGCGTAACACCCATAAGATTACCGCCGAAAAAGTCCCATCTTGCAATATCATTGGTTTCGCGTTCTCTTATATACATCGGCATATCATACCACGAGCCGTATGCAAAAGTATTAGGCTTAAATCGGGAAAGAGCATCCTGAGCTCTGTAAAATCTATCGGGGAATATCTGATAAATCACACCGTTTGTAAACCAAGACGGAACTGACAAATCAGCCTCGTAAACAGTTATCTGAAAACGATTATCGGTCTGCCCGTAATACGCTTTACCCTCGCCGCCCAGACACATGTCATTATTACCGTAGCTTACGAAAACAAGTCCGTGATCGGATGCCTCCGAAGTAAAATCAAACGTATAGAAATACACACCTGTAAGAGGTGTTTCAATAACCGCCTTATAGACATATTTTATTCTGCGCCCGTTCTCCGTATCAACCTCAATTCCGCAACCGCCCACAAGCTCAAGCGGAACCGATGCATCTATCTTGGCGGACTTGCCGCAAACCGCTACGTGCTGATGTACAGACAGTCTTGCCGACAAAATCTTCTCGGGAGACTCAAGCTTGTCATCATATATATCTATATAAACAGTAACAGCGGTGCCTTGCGGCACCGCTCCGAACGGTTCTCTGTACTTTTTAACTTGTGAATTATGATAAAAACTCAGCATTCGGTATCTACCTTCCAAATTTCTTCCGCATATCTTCTTATTGTGTTGTCACTTGAGAAAATACCGGAGCTTGCAATGTTGACTGCGCTCATACGAGACCACGCAGTTCTGTCTCTGTAAAGCTTATCTACCTTATTTTGTGCATCAACGTAAGAAGCAAAATCCTTAAGCGTAAAGAACGGGTCGTTTGCATCTACAAGGTGATGTACAATTTGGTGGAACTCACCGGGAGCGGTAAGGCCATAGCCGGTTCTTATCTGGTCTATAATCTTGGAAACTCTTGCATCATTCTTGATTATATCCATAGAGTTATAGCCGCCGTGAAGCTGATAATTAATAACCTCGTCGGATGAAAGACCGAAGATAACGATATTGTCATCTCCTACTGCCTGATGTATCTCGACGTTAGCACCGTCCATTGTAGCAACCGTAACAGCGCCGTTCATCATGAACTTCATATTACCTGTACCGGAAGCTTCCTTCGATGCCGTAGATATCTGTTCACTGATGTCACCTGCGGGAATCATTATCTGAGCAATACTTACGCCGTAGTTAGGCATAAATACAACTTTAAGCTTATCCTTGATACGCTTGTCATTGTTTACCTTATCTGCAACGGTAGTGATGAGCTTAATGGTATTCTTTGCAATGGAATATCCGGGGAATGCCTTTGCACCGAAAATAAACGTTCTGGGCGCAATATCAAGATCGGGATTCTCAACGAGACGGTTGTAAAGATCCATTATGTTAAGCACGTTGAGAAGCTGGCGCTTATACATGTGAAGACGCTTTACCTGAATGTCAAATATTGAGTTCGGATCTACTGTAATATCATAATTTTCCTTAATAAAGGAAGCAAGACGAAGCTTATTCTGATGTTTAATCTTTGCAACGTCTTCGCAGAACGCCTTTTTCTTCGTATAAGGCATAAGCTTTTCAAGAAGAAGCGGTGACTTTTTCCAGCCCTCACCTATCGTATCGTCAATAAGATTTGCAAGAGAGGGGTTAGCCTGTATAAGCCAACGTCTGTGTGTAATACCGTTTGTCTTATTGTTGAATTTTCCCGGATAGAAATCGTGGAAATCCTTGAGCTCCTGATTCTTGAGAATCTCGGTATGCAAAGCCGCAACACCGTTTACGGAATGGCTTCCCACAATTGCAAGGTGAGCCATCTTAACAACGTCATCCTGGATAATGGACATTTTGTTGAGCTTATCCCAGCTGCCGTTGTAACGCGCGGAAATTTCAGAGCAGAAGCGTCTGTTTATTTCCTCTACTATCATATAAATTCTGGGGAGAAGGCTCTTAAACATGCCAACCTTCCACTTTTCAAGAGCTTCCGCAAGGATGGTGTGGTTTGTGTATGCCATTGTTTTAGTAGTAACGGCCCAAGCCTCATCCCAATCAAAGCCCTCTTCATCCATAAGTATTCTCATAAGCTCTGCAACAGCAAGCGCAGGGTGCGTATCATTTATATGAATTGCAACTGCATTATGGAAGTCGTGCATGGAAACGCCGGAAGCCTTTACGTGGCGTACAATGCTCTGCAAGCCTGCACTCGTAAAGAAATACTCCTGCTTAAGACGGAGCATTTTACCTCTCTCCGTAGAGTCATCGGGATAAAGAACACTTGTAATCGAAGAAACGGAATACTGTCCCTCAACTGCTCTTTCGTAGTCGCCGCGGCTAAAGGTCTTGAAGTCAAAACCAACGCCCTGCGTCTCAGCACTCCAAAGACGAAGTGTGTTGATTGTAGTGTTTTCGTATCCGGGAACAGGCATATCGTAAGGAACTGCAAGAATAGGCTCATAATTTTCATGGCAAGCATAGAGTTTTCCGTCCTCGCCCTGTCTCATGTAGCAAATTCCGCCGAATTTAACAATACATGCCTCATCGTCTCTTCTTACTTCCCACACGTTCTGAATCTTAAGCCAGTTGTCGGGAGTCTCTATCTGATAACCGTTAACGATTTCCTGCTTAAAGAGACCGTACTTATATCTTATACCGATACCCATACCGGCAATTCCCAATGAGGCCATTGAATCAATAAAGCATGCCGCAAGTCTTCCCAGACCGCCGTTACCGAGACCGGCATCGGGCTCAATGTCCTCGAGAGCCTTTAACTGTATGCCGAATTCCGCAAGTCCGTCTGTTACTATGTCTTTTATGCCCAGATTAATAAGTGCAGAGTCCATGAGACGTCCGATTAAGAACTCCAAGGAGAAATAGTAAACGCTCTTCTTTTGTTCGCGTCTGTTCTTCTCCTCGGTCTTATACCAATCCATAGACATGTAGTCTCTGAGCAGATTTCCCAACGCGATGTACTTTTCCGTATCAGAAGCAGAATAAACACCTGTTCTGTACATTTGAAGAAGTTTAGCTTCAAAATCGCGCTTGAAGGTTTCCTTATCCAATATCATATAAAAATCCAACTTTCTTAAAAACTATAAATTTTAATTGACACCGCACCGGTTTTTCAGCCGGTGCGACATCACTAACGAGAGCTATAATAGCACATTATTTAAAATAATACAAGAAATAACTTTATTGACAAATTTCCTCGTAAAGAGCCAGGTATTTTTTAGCGCTTTCGCTCCAATCATTCTGAGTTTTCATTGCATTCTGTATAAGTTTTTTCCAAACAGGCTTATTATTATACTGCTTAATAGCGTACTCAATAATAGAAAGCATTTCGTGTGCATTGTAGTTAGCAAATGAGAAACCGTTACCCTCGCCTGTATATTCATTAAATGCTGTGACGGTATCCTTAAGTCCGCCCGTCTCTCTTACGATAGGAAGCGTTCCGTATCTCATGGATATCATCTGGCTTATACCGCAAGGCTCAAACTGAGAAGGCATAAGGAACATATCTGCACCTGCATAAATCTTTGAAGCAGTTTTATTGTCAAAGCCAATCTTAACAGCAACCTTACCCGGATATGCAGAAGCATAGTACTCAAAGAAATCCTGATAATCGGCATCTCCGCTTCCGAGCAAAACAAACTGCAGGTTCATGTCGAGAATCTGCTCCATTACGCAGGTGATAAGGTCAAGACCCTTTTGTCTTACAAGTCTGGATACAACTGCAATTACAGGGATATCGGGATCAACGGGAAGACCCATTGTGCGCTGCAAGTCCTCTTTGTTTGCTGCCTTACCCTTAAGATAGCTTCTCGCCGTATAATTTTGAACAAGGTCAGGGTTCGTAGCAGGGTCATTAATGTCATAGTCAATACCGTTTGTAATACCGCAGAGCTTAAATGACTTTGCGCGGAGAAGCCCGTCAAGGCCCTCGCCTGCAAGAGAATCCTGTATTTCCTTTGCATAGGACTCACTTACCGTTGTAACCTTATCCGCAAAAACGATACCGCCCTTCATAAATGAAACGCCGTCCTTATGTCTCAGCTTCTCATCGTTGTAGTAGCCCATATTAAGACCGAGAAGCTCCTCCAAAACAGCAGGAGAGAAAATACCCTGATATTTAAGATTATGAATTGTGTAAACTGCATGTGCATTTGCAAACTCAGGTGTATTATAATAAACGTCACGCAAAAATACGGGAATCAAGCCTGTGTGCCAATCGTTACAGTGGATGATATCGGGTTCAAAGTCCTCCATATATTTTACGGATTCCATTACTGCACGGCTGAAGAAAGCAAATCTCTCACCGTCGTCAAAGTAGCCGTAACATCCGGGACGCTTAAAATAGTATTCATTATCCACAAAATAAACGGGAATATCCTCGTAATTCAAATACTGCAATCCGCAGTACTGATTTCTCCAGCCAACGGAAACACCGAATGTAGAAAGCTGACTCATTTTAGTGGTGTAATTTTGTGAAATTTCGCCGTACTTAGGCATAATAATACGTACGTCTACGCCCATTGCCTTAAGTGCCTTCGGCAAAGCATAGGCAACGTCTGCCAAACCGCCTGTCTTTATGAACGGTTCAACCTCTGTTGAAACAAATAAAACCTTCATTTAAATAACTCCTCCTTGTTTTTCATTACAAGAGATTTTTCTTCTCTATTACGAGCGGGAAGTTTTCATTTCCTCTCAGCTCTGTGTTCTCTGATATTGTAACATTCTTGTCAACTATTACGTTGTGAAGCTTTGCATTGGCTCTGATTTTTATGTTTTGGAGAATTACGCAATTCTCAACAACAGCACCCTCTTCAACTTCAACGAAACGGCCTATAACACTGTTCTTTACCGTGCCCTTTATAATACATCCGTCCGCAATCAATGAATTTGATACGTCACAGCCTTTTACGTAAATCGTAGGCGGCTCGTCTTTTATCTTTGTATAAACGGGACGAGGTGAACGGAACAGCTCTGCGCTCACATCCAGATTAAGCATCTCCATATTCGCACGGTAATAAGAACCGATTGAGTTGATACATGAAACGTAGCCGTCAAAGCAATATGCATTCATGGTGATATTTCCGTTGCTGAACTCATCAAACAATGCGGAATAAAAGCTTCTGGATTTCTGAACACGGGCATTTTTATAAATAAGGTTTATAAGCAGGCTCTTTTTCAGAAGAAATACTTCCATGCAAACGTTTGCCTCTTTATCGAAGCCGAGGTTCTTTCCTCTTCCGGTAACCAAGTTCGTCTCCTCATCTACACAAATCGTATAGCAGTTCTGGAAATCGGTATTCGCCTTGTCGGTCTTCGTATAAACAACCGTAACGTCACAGCCCGATGCCTCGTGTGCACGTACGGCATCTGCAAGATCCATGTTGCAAATCATGTAAGACGATGAGAGAATTACATTTTCACTCTTGCTCCTGTAAAGATACTCCATATTATTTTTAAGTATCTTGGAGTCGTAATTTATCATCTCCATAATGCCGTGGTTGAAGAGGAAAAGTCCGTCGTTTTTACGGCTGAGATCCCAAGGCTTTCCGTCGCCTATATGGTCAACGAGAGATCTCGAATTTGATTTTGAGAAAACACCCACGTTGGTAATACCTGCATTGACAACGTTTGAAAGCATAAAGTCTACCACGCGGTAACGGCTTGCTATCGGAACGGATGCTATCGGACGGTTAGTTGTAAGACTTCTTATATCAGTTTCATTCTCGGCAAGATTTAAAATCGCCATATAATCTTTAATCATATCAAAGCACCTCCCTGTTAAGCATTAACGCCGCTGTAATTCGGCTCAACAACACTGTACGCCTCGATAACAGCAATATCCTCGCCGTTACCGATAACGTTATTCGCTTTAACAACACAGCCCTCAAGAATGATGCTCTTGTTTGCAATAACGTTGTCCTCAATAACAGTATCCTCCATGATAATAGAGTTTACTACGCGGGCGTTCTTCTTAATTACGCATCCGGGGAAGAGAATTGAATTGATTACCTCTCCCTCTACGATACAACCCTCTGTAATAATACTGTTTTCTATCTTGGCATCACTGCCTACGTATTGAGAAGGTCTTACCATAACGTCAGTATAAAGCTTCCAGCTTGTATCAAAGAGCTTTGCTTCATTATCTACGCTGAGAAGGTCCATATTAGCTTCCCAATAGCTGCTGATGGTTCCTACATCCTTCCAATATCCGTCAAACTTATATGCCACCAAGCGTTCACCGTTTGCAAGCATGTGCGGAATGATATTTTTACCGAAGTCGTTGCTGGACTCAGGATCAGCGGCATCCTTCACAAGGTATTCACGAAGCTTCTTATATGTGAAAATATAGATACCCATGGAAGCAAGTGTGCTCTTAGGCTGCTTGGGCTTTTCCTCAAATTCAACGATAACACCGTTTTCATCGGTATTCATAATACCGAATCTTGAAGCCTCTTCAATAGGAACCTGTAGTACGGCAATGGTAGCATCAGCGCCTGTCTCAATGTGGTGCTTCAGCATCTTGCGGTAATCCATCTTGTAGATATGGTCTCCCGAAAGCATAAGTATGTATTCAGGGTCGTATCTGTCACAAAAGTTGAGGTTCTGATATACCGCATTCGCAGTGCCCTTATACCACTCGCCTCCCTGCTCACTCATATAAGGAGGAAGCATTGCAACACCGCCGTGGATACGGTCAAGATCCCAAGGAGCACCCTTACCGATATGGGTATTAAGCGTCTGAGGCTTAAACTGTGTAAGTACTCCCACGGTATCTATACCGGAGTTTGAGCAGTTACTGAGAGCGAAGTCAATAATTCTATATTTGCCGCCGAACGAAACGGCAGGCTTACACATAACCTTTGTCATCGGACTGAGACGGCTTCCCTGTCCGCCGGCAAGAATCATTGCTATCATGTTCTTCTTTGCCATTCTAAAACACAACCTTTCATATATCTTATTTTATATTACTAACAGATTTCCTGAAAACAGGCTTCAACACGACCGCCCCATACGGTGCAAGGTCCAATTCTATACTGAAACGTTTTCCGTCAGCACCTGACGGCCGCGGTTTCAACATGCGGGTATTCGTCAAGCCGCCTCCGCCGAATTCAACACGGTCGCTTGACAAAATTTCTTTGTACTCCGTAAATCTGGGAATTCCCACGGAGAGTTTTTCTCTTGCAACGGGACACATATTAATCACAAACAGCAAAAAATCCTCGGGATCCTTGCTCTTTCTTACAAAGGAAAAGACGTTGCGCCATTTATCCTCTGCGTTCACCCATTCAAAACCGTCATATCGGTCGTCAAGCTCCCAAAGCGCTTTTTCTTTCCGATAAAGCGTATTGAGTGCCTTTACGTATTCCCTAAGCATGGCATGCTTGGGATGATCAAGAAGCCCCCACTCAAGCTGCTCGTAATACCTCCATTCCATAAACGGTCCGAACTCATTACCCATAAAGGATAATTTTTTCCCGGGGTGTCCTATCATGAAGGTATAATAGCTTCGCAAAGCATCAAACTTTTGCTCGTAAGTGCCAAAGCATTTATCAAGCATTGAACGCTTGCCGTGAACAACCTCGTCATGTGAAAGAGGTAATACGTAGTTTTCCGAAAAGGCATACATCATCGAAAACGTCATTTTCTCATGATGATCCTTTCTTACGATAGGGTCAAGCTTTAAATACTCCAACGTATCGTTCATCCAACCCATATTCCACTTAAAGTCAAACCCCAATCCACCCGTCACGTCCGGCTTGGTAACCATCGGCCAGGCTGAGGATTCCTCTGCAATCATAAGAGGATTCACCACGTTTGCGTGAACCGTACGGTTCAGCTTTCTGCAGAAATTGATTCCCGCAACGTTCTCATAGCCGCCGTACGTATTTTTCAAAGAGTCCTTGCGGTCCTTTGCATAATCATAACAAAGAATATTCGTAACGGCATCAACTCTGAGCCCGTCCGCATGAAACTCGTTAAAAAGGAACATGGCATTAGACACGAAAAAGCTCTGCACATGACCTTTCCTGAAATCAGAATTTGCGGTACCCCATTGAAGATTTTCTCTTTTTGAAGCATTTTCATCTTCATAAAGCCAAGTACCGTCAAAGCAATAAAGCCCGGGGGCATCTTTACAAAAATGTCCGGGAACCCAATCAAATATTACACCTATGCCGTTCTGATGCATTTTATTCACAAAATACTGCAAATCAGAGGGCTTGCCGTGTCTGCTGTTTATCGAATAATAACACAGTGTCTGATATCCCCAGGAAGCATCAAGGGGATGCTCGCTTACAGGGAGAAGCTCAACGTGCGTGTAGCCCATATCCTTCACGTAGTCGCAGAGCAAGTCCGCAATCTCACGGTAATTAAGGAAAGGCTCGTCTTTAGGCTGATTTACGCCCATTCGGGTTCCGACTTCCGATATACGTCCGCGTCTCCACGAACCCAAATGCAACTCGTAAATATTAAGAGGAGATACTGTATAATCAATCGAGGATCTCAAATCGAGCCATTCCCCGTCACTCCATCTGTACTTTTTTAAGTCATACACAACAGAGGCAGTATCAGGTCTCACCTCACTGCTGTAGCACATGGGATCTGCCTTAAGAAACCGCTCGCCTATCTGCGAAACTATTTCGTATTTATAAATACAACCTTCGCCGATTCCCTCTATAAAGCAGCTCCAGATACCGTCATCATTCTTTTCCATGATGCCTTCAAGATTTCTGCCCCCTTCAAGGGTATCACTCTCTGCACTTCCCCAGGAATTAAAATCGCCGACGACTCTTACCATTTTAGCAGACGGAGCAAATACCGAAAAGAAAACGCCGTGAACCTTCACACCGTCTATCTGCTTTGAGTGCAGTCGGCTTCCCAGAAACTTATAACAGTCTATGCTTTCTCCGTGCAGGAATTTTTGTACATTTTTTGAATCAATAATATTTTTTTGTTTTGATTCCATGTACATCCCTTCCCCCGAAAGTTGATTTATAATATATCTTACCTCATTATAGCACAACAAAATCGCAGGTACAAGTCTTTAACTGTTATTTTTATGCAAATTAACGCATTTCAATTGAATCCAAGCATTCTTTTGAGGCTCTCGGCAGACATGCTGTCGCCGAGAGAGCTGTTTTCTTGTGTCTGATTTTGGCTATCAGTCTCACTGCTTTGGCTTCCGAAAACTGAAAATTCACTGAATTCCCTCAGTCTCGAACAATATTTGAACAACCTTGCGGTATTGTATGCATCAACGTCGGCAAAGTGTTTAGATCCTACAAACTCCAACTGCATAAGCTCAAGAGCGTGACCGAGAGACGGAGAATGAGGCAATCTTACCGCATTGGTAAAAATCTTCTGAAAGTCAATCCAATTATCAAATATCTTTACGTTTTTTACGGGAAACTTTTTGATACGGGTTTCATTTTTAAGCTGAAGCAAGTCATTTCCCGACCATGAATACACGGTATATTCTTCGGTACCGAGCCACTTTAAAAATTCCGAAAATACCTTGATAAAACCGCCTTGATCGACAAGCATTTCCCGTGTTATACCGGTAAGCTCCGTCATTTCGGGAGTAAGTGCTCCGTACTGAGGCTTCACAAAGCGGCTGAATTCATCAACAATATTTAAATCAGCGTCAAGCTTAACCGCACCGAATTGTATAATTTCAAAATGCATGTGCGGCTCAGGCGCCGCTTTTTTCGGCACCATGCACATTTCAAAATCCACAAAAACATGAATCATCAGCCCTGCTCTCCTATCTCTTCGATAGATAAGTTAGCGTAGGCATTAAGGTCATATCCGGAAAAACGTCCCTTCTTGGCGGCATAATATGCAGCACTCGCAATCATTGCACCGTTATCGGTACAAAGGATGGGTGACGGACGGTAAAACTTAATATTTCTCTTGGCAGAAGTCTTTTCAAAAGCCTTTCTTAAAGCAGAGTTAGCGGCAACTCCTCCTGCAAGAACAATCTTGTCACAGCCGTATTGCTCTGCGGCCTTAAACGTATTTTCAGCAAGAATATCAACAACAGCCTTTTGGAACGATGCACAGATGTCTTCAACAGGTATGGTTTCCCCCTTCATGCGAGCCTTGTTGAGATAATTGAGCACCGAAGTTTTCACCCCGCTAAAGCTGAAATCAAGCGAATCCTTAAAATGTACTTTAGGAAAAGCAATCGCATTGCAATCACCCTTTGCCGCCGCCTTATCAACGGCAGGACCTCCCGGATATCCGAGTCCCAGCTCACGCGAAATCTTATCAAAAGCCTCGCCTGCTGCATCATCACGTGTTCTTCCGATAATTTTAAACTCACCGTAATCACTGCAATATACAATGTGGCTATGCCCTCCTGAGGCAACAAGCGCAACAAACGGAGGCTCTAATTCCTCATACTCAAGGAAGTTAGCCGATATGTGACCTTCTATGTGATGAACACCGACAAGAGGCTTTTTTAAAGCAAACGCCATCGCTTTTGCCGCAGAAAGACCTACCAAAAGCGCACCCAAAAGACCCGGGCCGTACGTTACCCCCACGTAGTCAATATCTTCTTTTTTTATTCCTGCCTCTTTAATCGCTCGGTCAATAACGGGAACTATGTACTCAACGTGCTTTCTCGATGCAATTTCGGGCACAACCCCGCCGTACACCTTATGCAGATCAAGAGAGGTCGAAATAACGTTAGATAACACCTTTCTGCCGTTTAAAACTATTGCAGCCGACGTTTCGTCACAGCTGCTTTCTATTCCCAAAGTAATTATGTCCGACATAATTTTTACCTTTCAATATCTAAATTTTTTAACGGATTTTTGGAAGCACTGCTCACAAAAACCTCGGGAGCATCTTCATCTCCGAGTGCCATAAGATGTTCTCCCAAAAGCATCGCCAAGCCGTCAACACCCCATATTTCGGTGGCATAATGACCTGCCGCCACCGTAACAAAATCCTCCATATCAAGAGAAATTGCATCGGAATGCTTAATTTCTCCCGTAAGCAGTACGTCAACGTCACAATCATACACCCAAGAGGTCTCCCCGTCAAAGCTTCCGCAGGAAACACCTACTCTTTTAACGTAATCATTTTCCATAACCGTAGGAGGTAAAATGACGCGTACCCCCTCTGCACAAAGGCGTTCGTCTGCCATTACTGCGAAATCCCTTACCGTCATTATACTCGGCAAATCTCCGAATCTGTGATGACCGCTTTCGTCACTCATGACGTTCAAAACACCGAGTTGTTTAATAAGGCAGTCGTTAACGCCGCCCTCTGCAAAATCCAGATTCGTATGTGCAGAAAACACAAGCATATTTTCACGCACAATCTCAGCAAGCAACCTGCCCGCAGGATTTTCCTCGGAAAGAGTTTTTACGGGACGGAATATAAGAGGATGATGTGTAATTATCATGTTACAGCCCTCTGCAACCGCTTCGTCCAAAACGTCTTGCGTAAGGTCAAGACAAAGCATTATTCCGTTAATTCTCGTATTGAGCGAGCCGGCCATAATACCCACCGAATCCCAATCACATGCAAGTGCTTTAGGCGCAATGTCTTCCATAAGTGCAGCTATTTCATATCCCGTCATAAAAACGCCTCCTTACTTTAATATACTTTCAAGTTCCTTAACCAATTCCTCGTATTTTTGTTTTTTAATCATATTAGCCTCTGTAAGCGAAGCGCCCTCCGCATCCGAAAGAGCAATTCCGGCAAGCACCCTTTGTGCTTTTTCTTTTAAATTATTTAGAAAAGCTCTGTCGCCGGCGTTAAGTCTTTCAGGCATAATATTCCCCATGAAGAAATAATTATCATCCGCTTTAAACGGCTTAAACCCGCCTTTTTTGCACACAATTATAAGATAATAATGTTCGCCCTCATGTACACCCAACTCATTTTCAACAGTGTATTCATTTTCGTACAAATACTTTCTGAGATCGTATTCACACGTATTTGGCTGAAGAAAAAGTCTGTCCGCACTTTTTGAAACCGTCTTTGAACGCTCCAATATGTCGCATATCATAAGACCACCCATACCCGCAACGGTAATACAGTCACATTCATCGGGACTCAGCACTTCAAGACCGAAGCCCAATCGAAGCTCTATTTTATCATTAAGAGCAAGCTCCGAAATATTCTTTTGGGCAACCTCAAGAGGACCTTTTTTTACGTCGCATGCAATCGCTCTTTCACACTTTCCCGACATAACAAGCTCTATCGGTAAATGTGCATGGTCGGTTCCGATATCAGCAACGCACCTGCACTGCGGAACCTCTTTTGCGATAGCAGAAAGTCTCTTGTTCTTAAGTTCAAACATATACAAAGCTCCCTACAACGCTTGTTATTCAATAGGTTCGGGTGACGCTGTAGCTTCAGACTCGCCTGTAGGCAGTTCAGACGATTGGGGAAGTAAATCCTCTGCCGTTTTTTCCGTAATCGTAATGCTTTCCGGCAATACGGCATCAAGCGTAATCTTGTCATCTACGGTTCCCACCTCAAAGGCATCAATGGGAAGCTCAATCTCACCGCCGCCGCTTGCAATTTCATCAAAAATTATTTTTGAAAGCTCCTCGAGCATTCCGAGCTGTATAGACTCGGGCTTAACGGCAAGCTTATCTCCCGAAACGCAAAGCTCCGCCTCCATAACGAGATTTACCTTCTCAATATCAGAAACCACGGCAACGTCGCCGATATCAATCTTCAAATAATCAAGTGCCTCCTGAAGCTTAACTGTTCCCGAATAAGCGACTTTATTATTTTCACTGATTTTAACCTGCTGGTTCTCCGCAATATCAGACATCATGCTGTTAACAACGGCAGTTACCTCCGAAGACGTAAGCTCCTGCACCTGACGAACGCTCTCTCCGGTCTCTATTTTTACCTTGGAAAAGTCAAGCGGCTCATCGGGGTCAATCGTATCTGCAAATGTAATATTTAACTTATCCATAGCAGTTGAATAATCCTGCTCACTGTATGTAACGCCCAAGTCCTTCGGCGGCAAAACACCGAGTACAGAGCTCAATATAACGCCGATTGCAATAAGCGGCACTACCAAAACCACGATAATTATCGTTATAACGCAAATTTTTACAACTTTTTTCTTTTTACTTTTCTGTTTTTCTGCCATAAATATTCCCTCCGGCAAAATAATCTGTTTACACGAATTCATCATAACACACCGCGAAAAAAAAGTCACGGATTATATTTATCAGCGATAAAACAGGAAGATAGATACACTTCTTTCAGTGCCGCCTTGTGTATAAACCAACTCCCGATATTCTTAAAGAAACAGTGAAAAACCCGGAAAACTATAAAAAAAGGGCTGTTTTTACAGCCCCTTGATTTTACCGGCTTCGATCCGGATTTTATTTAACTCTCACCATAATTTAAAACATAGTATTCTTCCGGCCATTCATCTGCATCCATTAAAATCTCAACCTCATTTTCCAACCAGGTGATCGATTTTAAATTGCCTTCATGAACTCCGCCACCATCATTTGCCAATGAAAATTCCTTTTCATCCACTATATCCCCGTCTGAATTTTTTAAAACCAACTTAGCGCCTACCGAACCAAATGACCATTGCGGGCTTCCCACTTGATATAGGCAAACCGAATAATTTCCGTCAGGACTATTTTGAGACGTGATTAATATCTCCTCATTATTCTGCTCTGATGAACAAGCAGAAAAAGTACAAATCATAAAAACTAAAAGAATAACCGCGATCACTTTTTTCACTTTATCACCTTCCATGTCTATTGTAGCATAAAAGAGGCAATGCTGGCAAGCTTTTCGGATTGGATAAAAATAAAGGGACTGCCGAAACAGTCCCTTTATTTTTTGGCACCTCCTGCCGGAATCGAACCGACAACCTTCCCGTCGGAGGGGAACATTATATCCATTTAACTAAGGAGGCACGACCCGATAATTATAATTCATTGCCCCATCTTTTGCAAGGTCAAATTTATCCTAACACAGTTCACCTATTTCAACGTCAAAGAGATTCCAGGGAAGCTCCTTTGCGGGCAACACGGAAAAGCTGAGAGTCAAGTCGGTTACGGGATGAGAGAACTCAAGTCTGTACGAAAACAAAGCAATATTACCGTTAATGTTGCTGCCGTACTTACCGTCGCCCCAGAGCGGCAGTTTTCTCGACCCAAACTGCACACGTACCTGATGCGAGCGCCCGGTGACAAGCTCTATATCCAATAAATGCACAATTTCTTCCTTGTATTCACGGCTTCCGCACAGCTTATAATTGAGCACCGCCTCTTTAACGCCCTTGCGCTTCTTTTTTACCACGAAGGTTTTATTGGTACGCGGGTCATGATAAAGCAAATCACAAAGCGTTTCCCCCTCAGGCTTAGCACTTCCCCTTCCCCCTGCAACCGCAAGATATCTTTTACAAAAACGCCCCTCGGAAATCGCCCTACTGAGGCGCTCTGCCGCTTCGCCGTTTTTGGCAAAAACCATAATTCCGCCTACAGGTTTATCAAGCCTGTGCACAGTAAAAACCTTTTCTCCGTCACAGCACTCACGGGAAAGCTCTGCGGCAAGGCTCTCACTCTCGGTTCCGACAGGCTTAATACACACGATAATATCTTTATCACAAAAAAGTATTTCAGTCATTTTATGCTCTCCTTGCAAGTGCCTAATCAGCACGTTTTCCGTTCAATATATTACCATATCGGCAGTCCTTTAGGCAACACAAAAGAAAATCACACGCCTTACGTCCGGTCAAAAAACCACTTGACTTCTTTATTATTCGGTGCTAAACTAAAATTCGGTTTGCAATAAGCACCGAAATAACGAGATGTGGCTCAGTTTGGTAGAGCGCTGCGTTCGGGACGCAGAAGCCGCAGGTTCAAATCCTGTCATCTCGACCAAAAAGAACCTCTTCACTTTTTTGTGGAGAGGTTCTTTTTCGTATATATAAAAGACAGGATTTGCAGCTCAGACTTCTATTTTGTTTCATGGGAAAGGCTGAGCTTGCTATCACTGTCATCTCGACCATAAAAACAAAAGCACTTATCGCAAGATAGGTGCTTTGTTTTTTTATATTTGCAGAATAAAAGACAGGATTTGAATCTGAGAAGGAGCCGAAGCGTGCAAAATTTATCTACAGTGTAATCTCCCGTTTTCTCCGCGTTATCTTTCCCTCTTGTAATTAAGTATCAATATTCCGTCCTTTGTTTCGGCGCTGACAAGGCTAAAATCAGAAAGCCTGCCTTCCGTAAACAAAGGCTTATCGTTTTTATCGGCGGCGACAGGTGCCGTAACAAGGCTCAATTCGTCAATTACGTCTGCACGTTCAAACGCACCGTTTATAATGCTTCCGCCCTCTAAAAGCAATGTTTCCGCACCTATAATGTTTTTAAGTTTAAAGAGAGCTGACTCAACGTCGATTTTATCCTCTCCCGCAAAAACGTAAGGAATTTTCATTGCCTCGAGATAGCTAAGATAACGTTCATCTACGTTTTCGGATAACACTTCGATAATCTGCGCGCCGTCATATCCGGGGTCGCCGTCGGGATCAATAATTCTATTTGATTTCCAGCCAAGCTTGCCGTTGGTGTCAAACGCTACAGCATAAAATCCCGTCAGACAAGCCCCGTCAGGGATATAGTCCTTTCTTACGTGATTGGGTTTTACGGGGCTATAGTTGTTTAAATCGGGATACCAACCACCCGTAAAACTGCCTTCCATGGTTACTCTGCCGCATATAAAACCGTTTGATTTAAAATTACGGTTAATATCATAATATATTTCCGTTGCTTTTTCGCATGCAGGAAGTCCTAAAAATTCACCCGTAACCTTGCCGTCTATAGAGGTTACCATATGGCAGATAATATAAGGTCTGTTCATTACTTCAACTTCTTTCCGTCGGAAAAGGCATTACCGACTTTTTCACCGAGCTTTATATACGTGTAATGCACGGGATCGTAAGTGATTGCCTCAAGCTTCTGAGGATCAATCTGTCCGTCCGAGCCAAGCACTGATTCGTCGGCACTGACGTTCACGATTTCGCCGATGCAGATGCCGTCCTCATTGAATTTTAAGAGTCTGCACTCAACCGTCATAGGAAATTCGTTGATTACAGGTGCGTTTACGAAAGCGGACTTTACAGTTGTAAGACCTGCTTTTGCCATTTTGTCGGGGACCTTGTTTCCCGAAACAATACCCACGTAATCAGCCTCAATTACGTGCTTTGCATCGGCAATACTGACGGTAAATGCACCGCTTTCTATAATATTTTTAGTGGTCTTATGGTCGTCTGAAAGGCAAACCATAATCTGATTGGTATCATAAGTTCCGCCCCAAGCCGCATTCATACAGCAAGGCACTCCGTCCTTGTCATAAGCCGCAACAATAAATACAGGCATGGGATATGCCCAGGTCTTTGCTCCGAAATCTTTACGCATGTTTTCTTTCTCCTTTGCTTGTAATATGTGTATATTATATCATCCTTTATCGCTTTTCTCAATCCCTGCTTCTTTACACAACAAAAAATATGCACCTCCAAAAGTATCCGAACCTTCGAGGTGCATATTAAAGATAAACGCTTTTATATTTCAAATCAAACGCAACCTAAAACAATCTTTTATTCGTTTTTTGCTTTTCTTGAAGTTAATATCAAAGCAACAGCACCGACAAACAAGGCAACACTCCAAGCCCACACAGAGTTCTCATCGCCTGTCGGGGGAGACTCTACCTGCTCGTCGTCTTGCTCCGGAATTTCAACGGCTTTGATTACACCGTTTTCTATCGTTCCGCTGATGCCTCCATCGGGAAGGATATAGTTTTCAGCGTCCTTTCCTTCCAAACCGGTGATTTTGTAGGTAATAGTTTTATTTTCGCCTGCCTCCGCACTATCAAAGCTTCCCGTAATCACAGCCGTCACTTCATCATAGATGGGTGTTTGACCTTCATAACCTTTTATTTCAATACCCGAAATTCCGTCCTGAGGTATTTCTTCTCTGATTGTTACAGTAAGCTTCACATCTGTGGTTCCGTCATAAAGCTTTTCGTCTGCCTCTACAGTAAACATATCTGAAGTCAACGTTTTTTTCTCAATCGTTACCGTAACAGGATCACTAAAAGTGTAAATTTGCATTATCTGCACTCCTTCGTCACAAGGATATGCCTTTCCGGTCATTGTATATGTGCCGGCAGGTATTAATGCACCGTTTCGTGTGTCATAAATATTTCCGTCTGCATCCGTACATTCAATATAAAAAGCCTGACCGATATACGGATTTGAAAAAGGCTCCCCGTTAAGAGTAACGTTATTCAGGTCTATAATATTGCCGCCGAATGGCTCACCATAAGTAATGTTTTTAGGCAGCAAAGGAATATAGTATTGAGAAATTTTGTCGAACGATATCAACAATGAGTTCTCACTGATATTAAGCTCGTCGCAAAAAACTTCTCCAAACTCATCAACAGTAAAAGGCATATCTTCGTTACCTTCAAAATAGTATCCCTCGGGAATATTGTCAACACGCAAGATATACTCTTCGTCTGCATTAAGCCCGCATACCTCATATGTTTTATCATCGGAGATCCATTCCTCTACAATTTCATCCTCTGCATTTAGAATCTGAATCTTTGCTCCGGCAAGAGCGCTGTTATCATCATCGGCATCCACTACGGCAATATTAACACAAACACCACTGTCAGAGGCGCCGAACACCGTAATCGGCATACAAACAGCCATAAGCATAGCGCACAGTACAATACTTACAAGTTTTTTCAATAAGCTATTTTTCATCTTCATAAAAAACCTCCAATCGTCAGCCATGAATTAATCCTATTATCATTTTAACATACTGCCCCAAAAAACTCAACTTATTAAAACTAAATATTCAAGTACTTAACCATTTCGGCAAGCTTATCATTTGCCGCCTTTCTTCCGATTTCATAAACCTCTTTCAGTTTCTCGGGGTCCTTTTCCACTTTGCCGATAGGCAAAGCCTCTTCGGGACGAATAACTAGCAAACCGCCGCACCGCTCTCTCTCCTCAATATATTCAAGAGTTTCGTTGTAAACATTATGCCTGTTTGCCATTGTTTCGACAAACTTAGGGTATTTTTTATACTTAACTTTGGCAATAGGCATCATGCTGTTCTTGGACTTTCTGTAAGACTTTGGCTGGGTAAGCACGGCTATGTTTTTATTGTAGCCGATACTCTCAAAAAACTTTACGGGTATAGAGTCTGCAATCCCACCGTCAAGCAATTTAAGCCCTTCTATCTCCACAATCTGTGATACAAGAGGCATGGAAGCAGAAGCTCTTATCCACTCAAAGCCATGGTCTTCTTTTCCCTGATACTTGTGATAAACGGGTTCTCCCGTTTCAACGTTCGTACATACGACGTAAAACTCCATCGGATTCTTTTCGTAGGTCTCAAAATCAAACGGGTCAAGCTCTGACGGAACCTCTCCGAAGCAAAAATCCTTACTGTATATGTTCCCTGTTTTCAGCAAAACCCCAAAACCGCAATATCTCTTATCTCGGACAAATTTCGTATTGTAGCGCAACACTCTGCCTATTTGTTTGGACTTATAGTTACATCCAAACGCTGCACCCGCAGACACTCCCACGGCACCGTCAAATTCGATACCGTTTTCCATCATAACGTCTATAACACCGGCGGTAAACATTCCTCGCATTGCCCCGCCTTCCAAAATCAGTCCTTTTTTCATATTGACACTTCCTTTTAAAAGCTATCATAAAACACAACCGGTTCATACTGCTCAGCAATATTAAAAGCATCTCACATCGCAAAAGCTTTAAACTGCCTCTCCGATATGACTCCGAAATAATTATTTCAAAATCAGGAAGCTGCACCTCAGTTGTACAATCTCATTATAACAAGAAATCCGCCACTAATCCAGCCAAATAAACAAAATTTGCGGAAGATCATTCAAACAATCTCCCGCAAATTTATTTTTATCAAGAAAGATTTACTTTAAAACAGCAACGGCGTCGCCGATAGTCTTTTCAAAAGCCTCCCTGCCGTATTTATCCACCTCGGCTTTGTTTTTTTCACCGTGGGTAAGGCAGCCTGCACCGCCGATACACCCGCCTACACAAGCCATTCCTTCGATAAAATTGGCATCAAGTACATTTTTACTCTTTTTTAGCAAAGCAACGCGACACGCTTCTATACCGTCACAAACGGCAGGCTTTAACTCAAACTCTATCCCTTGTTCCTTAAGGCCTTGAGCAACCGCATCCGCAAGACCTCCCGAACGAGCAAATATTCTGCCGAAATACGAAGCATTATCCAATACATCCTCCGGCAAAGCAGTAATATCAATGTCCTTACTGTCATAAAGCGCCTGCAATTCCTCAAACGTCATAACCGCATCTACGTAGGGCTTAACACTTTCAAGCTGTGCCTCGGCTTTTTTTGCCGTACAAGGACCTATAAACACAACCTTTGCTTTTTCATCCGTGCTTTTAATGTATTTTGCAAGAGCGGCCATCGGAGAAAGATTATGCGACACAAGAGGCAATAAGTCAGGGAATGCAGACTTAATACACTGTACAAAAGCAGGACAGCATGAGCTTGTTAAAAAGCCTTTTTCCGAGAGCTCCTTTGATTCGAGCTGAGCCACCATGTCAGCTCCCAAAGCAGCCTCAATGACAGTGAAAAAGCCCAATTTTTTAAGACCTGATATAACCTGCCCGAGCTTTGCATATGTAAACTGGCTGGAGACAGACGGTGCTACAACAGCATAAACCTTGTACTTCGTATTGTTCTCGCTCTTTTTAATAATATCAATAACATTCAGTATATACGATTTATCCGTAATGGCACCGAACGGACATTGATAAACGCATGCGCCGCACTGTATACACTTATTATTGTCAATAGCCGCCGCATTATTGTCATTGATGGAAATTGCCTTTACCTTACAAGCAATTTGACAAGGGCGCTTTCTGTTTATAATCGCAGAGTAAGGACACACCTTAGCGCACTGTCCACACTCAACACATTTAGACTTGTCGATATGTGCGACGTGATTATGATCAAAGGATATGGCGCCCCTCTTACAAACATCCTCGCATCTGTGAGCAAGACATCCTCGGCAAGAATCTGTGACGTCATATCCCGCAGTAGGACATTCATCACAGGCAATATCGATAACCTGAATAACATTCGGATTCTCTTTATCTCCTCCCATTGCAAGCTTTACTCGCTCACCTAAAATTGCTCGCTCCTTGTAAACACAGCAACGCATCGTCGAGGTCTTGCCCGGTACGATTATTTTCGGAATTTCAATAATATTTTGAAGGAGAGTATCATTCCAAGCCTGACGTGCAACCTCGCGGAGAACCTTATATTTTAAATGTTGTACTTTTGTATCAAACTTTCTCATACTTCTTGCTCCTTAGAAATAACTTACTTTTATTTTTTTACCCATTCTTTTAAGACACTTGACAAGTTCCTCAACTAAATTCATTTTAATGTTGAAATTTATAGGAAGTTCAGGATTCTGATGTGCAGGATTTACCGCCCTTCCTACATAGAAATTTATGTCCGTTGCCTCTTCAAACAACAACCTGCAAATCATTGATGCTCCGTCACGCTTAAAGTTCCAATGCTCATACGCCTTGTTTTCGCCAAGATAATCTTTAGCGTATTCAAGCACCTTGTTTACGGTAATAACACCTTCGGTAACAAGGTCTACACCTTCTATTTCCGCAATCGGCGGAACATCGCTCTGTTCAAATGCCAAAGTCGCTTTAAGCGGCTTATTTAAGAATTTTGCGGCAATGGACGATGTAGTACCGCCGCATATAATATGCTTACCCTCTTTCGAGAAAAACAGCGACATCATACGGTCAGCATCGTCACGATTTGAAGGCGGTCCGAAAAGCATATTCATCGGCTCACGCTTTCTTATGCGAACAACACACGCCGTAGCATCATCACCGGGTCTGTGACCGTAAAGCTTATCACACTCGTCCACAAGCATAGTGGAAAGTGTTTTCGCAGTGTATCCCGCCAGAGAAAGTGACTCCATAAATTCTATAATATCTTCCCTCTTCCAACCGAAATTATAGGCAAGCCCGATACCCGCATGGGGACAACCGTCACTCATTGCAATGAATATATCATTTTCCTGTAGCTTGATAACGGACTTGTAAATCTTTTTTCCGCCTATATTCATTTCCGTCTTAGGATAGTCCCATGATTGGTAATCCCTTATAACAATAGCAAGAGGATTGTCATATTGAATAAGCTCAGCAGTTTGATTGTTTTTCAAATGTATAATGGTAAAAGTTGAATAAGCCACTCCTCGGACCGAACAAACCGGAAGCGTTGCCGCAATGGTTTCCACACACTCTTCAAGCGACAAGCCCTCCGCCAACATCGTAGAAATAATTTTAGACGTAAGCGTAGAAAGAATACTCGCCTTAACACCGCTTCCGAGACCGTCTGACAACACGATAACGGTAGAGTCATCGCATGGTTCAACCACATCTACGTGGTCACCGCAAAGCTGCTCTCCGTGATGATTTATACTTTTATATCCGATATCGGCACACAAATCATTCATCTGTAATAGACTCCTTCAGCTTCGTCAAGGCAATTTTTGTTTCTGCGGCAGTTTCACCGAGAAGTGATGCGATTTCCTGAACAATTCGCATCTGCTTATCTACCACTTTGTCCGCAACCTCAATTGTCTGCCTACTGATATTTTCCTTCTTTTCGCGTTCGTTTTGCTCATCCGTTACGTCACGCATAATACCAATCAATAATCTCGAATCCTTATCATAAACCACTGACTGCTCGACGAATCGTTTGTATTCGGCAAGATATACTCTCTCGTTACGCACGTCACGCCCGGTCTTTAAAACGTTCAAAAAGACGGTAGGCTCAAGAATCCTTATAACCTGGTCTCCTAAAATGTCGTTTGCGGAACGGATATTCATCAATTTACGGGCGGCGGTATTAATTTGCTGAACCTCAAGATTCTCATTAAGCACAATAAGACCGTTAGGCGAATTGTTAACAATAGTGTCAGAAAAGCTCTCCGCCTTATCTTTAAGGAACGGCAAGCACATGGAAATTTCAGCTTTTCCCTGACAAATGGCAATCGCCTTTTCGCGGCATGTATTATATCCGCAAGAGCCGCAGTTCAGTTCTTGGGAAGGGCTGAACTTTCCCATTTGACGAAGCGCATAGTTTATTTCCGTATCAGATGGTATTTTGGAACGCTGCTCAATAAACTCAAAACCTTTTTTCAATTCGGATTCTTTTGGCTGTGAAACCTCAAAATCGCGTGTTCCTGCGTAATCCGCAATAGCAATATAATCCTTAACGGCAGAAGAACGGTGATATTTTTCCATTACAGGACCACCGACACAGCTTCCCGTACAAGCTGACATTTCTACAAAGCACTTATGTACCCTTCCGCTGATAATATCCTTAATAGCCGCAATACAATTATCTATTCCGTCAAGCGCAAGATACGTATAACCTGAAACCTCCTGCGCCATCGTTTTGAGAATGCCTCCTGTAGTCGGAAAGAAACGAGCACGTGAGCAAACGTCGTTATCCATTTCTTGCTCAAGCTCTATTTTTTCAGCCTTAAGCCATTCTGTCAATTCTTCAAAAGTCAGAACTGCGTCAACAATCCCCTCGTAATGCTCTGCCTCATCTTTCTTTGCAACACACGGACCAATAAAAACGGTTTTCGCATTTGGAAAACGCTTTTTAATATCCTTACAATGTGCCTGCATGGGCGAAATAACGTCAGCGAGGTACTCGAGAGCTGCCGGATAATGCTTTTGAATCAACAAATTGATTGAATGACAGCACGATGTGATTATAACGTCTCTATCATCCTCTTTCAGCATCCTTTCATACTCCGTTTTGACAATTGTTGCACCGATGGCTGTTTCCTCCGCATCGTAAAAGCCCAGTTTTTTAAGGGCGCTGCGCATGGCATTAATGCCCACGCCTTCATAGTTTGCAACAAAAGAAGGTGCAAGGCTTACGATTACGGGATCACCGCTCTGCAAGAATACCTTAACCTTTTCGGTTTCATCAACAATTTCTTTTGCATTCTGTGGACATACAACAAAGCATTGACCGCAAAGAATACACTCATTGCCGATAATATGTGCCTGGTTTCCCGAAAAGCGAATAGCTTTAACGGGACAATGACGAATACACTTATAACAGTTTTTGCAGTTTGATTTTTTTAAGGTTAAGCAATTAGGCATTTCCCGTTACTCCCTTTCGATTCTGTTTAGCACGTTTTCTTGAAAAAATTCCTTAAAATTTTCTTTTGTTATTCCAACGTAGATATCGTCATCTACTTGAACTGTAACGCCGATACGGTTGCACTTGCCGATACAAAAACTACCGGCAAGTGTAACCTCTTCTTCAAGCTTATATTCTTCAACGGCTTTTTTCAAAAGCTCAACAATTTCCGGGGAGCCCTTAAGATGGCAAGAGCTACCCACACAAATTTGAATAATCATACTTTACACCTTTGCTTTGATGTTTTTTTCAAAAAACTCTTCTACGCTTTCCGGAGTTACCGAGTAAAAAGCATCATCAACTGTAACACATACGCCCTGCTGGCATTTGCCCATACAAAACGTGCCGCCAAGCTCAACCCTATCTCCGAGGCCATTCTCTCTTATAAGATACTGAAGCTGTTCTACAACCTGACGTGAGCCTTTAATGTGGCAGGAACTGCCGATACAAACTGTAACTTTCATTTTATCTTTCTCCTTTTGTTCTTACTCATAATCCATAACGTTTACCCAAGAGAGCAAGAATTCACGCTCTTTTTCATTGCCCTTAACTGACTGAGATGCGGCAACAATGGGTAACCACTTCTGAACATATTGCTTTTCGGTATTGCTCTTTTTACAGAAGAGTTCAAGATATTTTCCTGCCCCTTCTATATCGCCGTTCAGCCAAAACAGAAGATAGGTACGAGCAACGTCAGCAGATGCATTTCCCTGTGTTGCATGAGACCAATCTATGATATAAGGAGTTCCATCCTCTGAAATAATAATATTGGAAGGATTAAAATCTCCGTGACACACCTTGTTGTGCTTAGGCATGCCTTCAAGGCGTGTATGCAATTCATAACGGGTGTTTGCATCCAACTCGGTAGCCGAAATTTTACGATTCATTTTGTCCTTGAGTTTGTTTAAAAGAGGACTCTTTTGAGAGTGAACCGTAAGCTGTAAATCAACAAGCAGCTCAAGATATTCGTCTTTTTTCTCCGGATTTTCTTCCATCATCTGTGCCAATGTCTTGCCGTTTACGTACTCAGACACAATGGCCCATTTCCCTTCAACCATCGTTACTTCTAAAATCTTGGGAATATTC
>JAZPZG010000006.1:0-6164 GCA_045544575.1 Clostridia bacterium | reverse complement strand
ATTTTCATAGGAGGCATTATAATGAAACATGGTTTTAAGTGTATAATTTTAGTTGCTTTTTTATGTTTTTTGATGTTTCTTTTCTTTGGTTGCGATATTAGCAGCAATGATACAAAAGCAGAGCAGACGGCAAGTCCTTTACCGACCGAAGTAAGTACGCCTGTCGTTACTCAAACATTTGCCCCTACGTTCGTTGACGGAATTGAAATTGGCTCTGTATTCACTTGCGGTGTGTATGAGCAAGATAGCTATTCGTCAAACGGCAAGGAGCCGATTGAGTGGATCGTGCTTGATATTAAGGATGAAAAATTGCTTTTAATAAGCAAATACGGTCTTGAAACGATGCCTTATAATACCAACGGACGTACAAATGTTACATGGGAGACGAGTTCACTCAGAAAATGGTTAAACGTTGATTTTTTTAATAACGCTTTCACAATTAGCGAAAAAGAGAAAATTGTGGCGACACACGTTGCAGCAGAGGGTAATCTTCTCTATCCAGTTGAAGGCGGAAATGACACGTATGATAAGGTTTTCTTACTTAGCATCAGTGAATTGGTACAGTATTTTCCCAGGAGTGCAGACTCGAAGTGTAAACTTACCGTATGCTGCATTGATAACGGTGCTCCGATGCTTTCAAGTAGGCTTTGCACTTGGTGGCTCAGGACTCCCGGCGGTATGATGAATTGTGCCGCAGTGGTAGACCGTAGCGGCGAACTCGTTTACTCCGGCCAGACTGTTTCTAATGATGAGACTGTTGTCCGACCGGTAATATGGTTTAATTTAGGTGATGGCATTGAAACTCCGTCTTCAATCTGGACACCTCCCGCTACACCACTACCCACACCAACACCGATTCCGACCCCGTTTCGCGAGCCGACTGCTATGCCTGATTATTGAAACATTTTTCGAAAAAACACTTGTACTTTTTTGTGCAGAGTGATATCCTAAATATGTATTTTTTGAATTGGAGGTTGTTTCTTCGTGAGCACAGTTAATCTTGATTGGCCGAATATCGGTTTTCAGTACAGAACGACAAGTATTAGATTTGTTGCGAATTATAAAGACGGTAAGTGGGATGAGGGTACTTATTCTACCGATCCTAACGTAGTGATAAATGAGTCTGCAGGCGTTATTCAGTACGCTCAGACTGCTTTTGAGGGTATGAAGGCATACCGCACCGAGAACGGTGATATTGTTTGCTTCCGTCCTGACCTTAATGCTAAGCGTCTTAACGACAGTTGCCGCAGACTTTGTATGCCCGAATTTCCCGAGGACAAGTTCGTTGAGGCTGTTAAAGAGGTTATAAAGGCTAATGCAGATTTTGTTCCCCCGTTTGGCTCGGGCGCGACTCTTTACATAAGACCCGCTATTTTTGCTACAAGCCCCGTGCTTGGCGTTAAGCCCGCACTTGAGTATCAGCTTCGTATATTTGCTTCACCCGTTGCACCTTATTTTAAGGGCGGTGCAAAGCCTGTAAGCATCTGCGTAAGTGATTTTGACAGAGCAGCACCTCACGGCACAGGCCACGTTAAGGCAGGTCTTAACTACGCTATGAGCCTATATGCCATAGAGCACGCTCACGCTATGGGATTCTCCGAGAATATGTACCTTGATGCTGCTACAAGAACATACGTTGAAGAAACCGGCGGTGCGAATTTCATATTTGTTACAAAGGACGGCACTCTCGTTACTCCTAAGTCAGAGACTATTCTTCCTTCAATTACCAGACGTTCACTCCTTTACATTGCAAAGGAAATGCTCGGCATGAACGTTGAAGAGCGTGAGATTCCTCTTGCAGAGGTAAAAACCTTTGCAGAAGCAGGTCTTTGCGGAACTGCGGCGGTTATTTCTCCCGTAGGTAAGATAACGGACCATGGTGAAGAGATTTGTCTTCCCAGCGGTATGGAGAAGATGGGTCCCGTGCTTCAAAAACTTTACGACACCCTTACAGGTATCCAGATGGGCAGAATTGAAGGCCCTGAGGGTTGGGTAGTAAAGGTTTGCTAATGCTTGAAATGTGATAAAAGACAGGGGACGGTTCTGTGTCTTATGAATAAGACGCAGAACCGTCCCTCTGTCTTTGCGGTCACGCTCCGTCTCCCTCTCGGGTTCGAGTCCCTTTGCAAAAAAAAACAAAAAAAGACAGGTGAGTGAAAAAAACTCTCCTGTCTTTTTGGTGGGCCATCAGGGACTCGAGCGTCTGCTGCGCCGTTCTTTTGCGGTATAGAGACGGCTTGCATACTGCCGGCACGACGACCGCGCACATAGCTTGCGGTACCCGTCTTTGCCTATACGAAGCTGAAATGTATTATCAATACATTTCGACCGCCGAGTTTCAATTTAACTGCGGTCACGCTCCGTCTCCCTCTCGGGTTCGAGTCCCTTTGCAAAACAAACAAAAAAAGACAGGTGAGTGAAAAACACTCTCCTGTCTTTTTGGTGGGCCATCAGGGACTCGAACCCCGGACCGACCGGTTATGAGCCGGTTGCTCTAACCAACTGAGCTAGTGGCCCTTGTCGTAGCGACCTCGTTATTATACACAATTTATTTTTAGGTGTCAATAGTTTTCTTTAGAAAAATAAGGGCTTGTAACTAAAGGGCTTTGGGTGTAAAATAAAAGAGTTATAGTATAGAATTATGCGTTTTAAGGAGACGGATTTTATGAAGTTATCCAAGGATTTGCTTGATTTATTATCAAAATACGGTCAGGAACAGCTTCTTATCGGAATAGACGGCCTAAATGATGCCGAACTGAAAGCCTTTGAGGCTGATTTGAGAAACGTTGATTTTGAGCTTATGGACTCACTTTACCGAGAGGCTAAGGACAGTCTTGCAAAGGCTGAAAAGCTTGAGCTTACGCCGATTGCGGCGACTGTTGCAAAGGAGCTTTCTGCGGAAGAGAACAATCGTTTTTACAATGCAGGTGTTGATGCTTTATCTAAGGGCTGTGTGGCGGCTGTCACATTGGCGGGAGGACAGGGATCAAGACTCGGACATGAGGGTCCCAAAGGTACTTATGATATAGGGCTTCCTTCTCACAAGTCTCTTTTTGAGCTTCAGTGTGACGGACTTAAGAAAATGACTGCGGAATGCGGAAAAACAGTGCCTTGGTATATTATGACCAGTTACGTAAATCACGATGAAACTGTTGGATTTTTTAAGGCGCATGACTATTTCGGATACGGAGAAGAAAATATATTTTTCTTCAGACAGAACATGATACCCGTCATGGATATGCAGGGGAAAATATTAAAGGCGTCTGCAGGTGAGGTGTTAAGAAGTCCTGACGGCAACGGCGGTATTTTTAAAGCCCTAAAGACGTCGGGTGCCCTTGCAAATATGTCTGATAAGGGTGTTAAATGGGTGTTTATCTGCAATATAGATAACTGTCTCGTGAGAATGGCAGACCCGTTGTTTGTAGGTTATACTGCCGCAAATAATTTTCCTGCGGCTGCAAAATCATTTATAAAAAGGTCGCCGAGCGAAAAAGCAGGTATCCTTTGTCACAAAAACGGAAATCCCGGAGTGGTTGAATATACAGAGGTTCCCAAGGATGCCGCAGAATTAAGAGATGAAAACGGCAATTTCGTATTCGGAGATACCAACGTCAATAACTGTGTTTTTGACATTGATGTGCTCTATGAGCTGACCGACAAGGGATTACCATACCATACGGCTTGTAAAAAGGTCACATATATGGACTCTCAGGGAAATATTGTAACGTCGAAAGAGCCTGATGCTTATAAGTTCGAAATGTTTATGTTTGATGCATATGATTTTCTTGATTCTCTCGGAGTATTCAGAATTGAGAGGGAGGAAGAATTTGCTCCCGTTAAAAATAAAGAAGGAGAGGACAGTGCAGAAACTGCCCGCAAGATGTACATGAAGCAGAATAAAATTCAAATGACTACGCCGCTTGTAGAAATGGACGGCGACGAAATGACCAGGGTTGTGTGGCAAAAGATCAAAGAAATACTTATTGAACCGTTTATTGACCTTAAAAGCGAGTATTACGATCTTAGTGTACAAAACAGAGATGCTACAGACGATCAGGTGACCGTTGACGCGGCAAACGCTACTAAAAAATACGGTGTGGCAGTTAAGTGTGCGACTATTACTCCCAATGCTGCACGTGTTGAAGAATTCGGCTTAAAGAAAATGTGGAAAAGTCCTAACGGAACGATTCGCTCAATCCTTGATGGAACGGTTTTCCGTGCGCCTATTCTTGTAGACGGCATTAAACCCTTGGTGAGAGGCTGGAACAAGCCGATAATTATCGCAAGACACGCCTACGGTGATATTTATTCTGCGGTGGAGTCCATGGTTGAAAAGGGAAGTGTTGCAGAGCTTACCGTAAAGAAGCCAAACGGTGAAACAGAAAGTGTCTGCATACACGAATTTAAAAACTCAGACGGTATTATAATGGGAATGCATAATGAGGATGTTTCAATTGCGGGATTTGCAAGAGCCTGCTTTGAATACGCACTTACCGTAAAGATGGATTTGTGGTTCTCCGCAAAGGACACTATCTCAAAAAAGTATGACCACCATTTCAAGGATATTTTTAACGATATTTACGAAAGTGAATATAAGTCAAAGTTTGAAGCCGCAGGTATTACATACTTCTACACCCTTGTAGATGATGCTATTTCAAGAGTGATGCGTTCAGAGGGCGGTTTCGTGTGGGCTTGTAAGAATTATGACGGAGACGTATTTTCCGATATGCTTGCAAGTGCTTTCGGAAGCCTTTCGATGATGACAAGTGTTTTGGTATCACCTTACGGTTATTACGAGTACGAGGCAGCTCACGGTACTATTCCCAGACATTATCACAAGTACCTGAAGGGTGAGAAGACGTCGACCAATCCTATCGCTACCGTGTTTGCATGGACGGGTGCGCTTGCAAAAAGAGGCGAGCTTGACGGACTTTCAGAGCTTACCGCCTTTGCAAACAGAATGGAAGAGGCTGTTCTTGAAACTGTTTCTTCGGGACTCATGACGGGTGATCTTGCAAAAATCACAGAAAAGCAGAACGTTACGGTTTTGGGACTTGAAGAGTTCCTGAATGCCGTTGCAGAAAAAATTTAAATTTATTTAATATATCGGGGAGGTAAAATATGTCTATTGTAAAGTTTGATTACACAAAAGCTGCCGACTTTTTGGCAGAGCATGAAATTGAGAACCTTAAGATTCAGATTGAGGCCGCACACAAGCAGCTTCACGACAAGACCGGTGCGGGAAACGATTTTCTCGGTTGGCTTGATTTGCCAAAGAACTATGATAAAGAAGAGTTCGCTCGTATAAAGGCTGCTGCAGCAAAGATTCGCAAGGATTCTGACATTCTCATAGTTATCGGTATCGGTGGCTCATACCTCGGTGCAAGAGCCGCTATTGAGATGCTTACAAACTCTTTCCACAACATGAAGGCTTTTAAAGAGGGCAAGGAAACCGCTGTTATTTTTGCGGGTAACAGCATAAGCTCAACGTATCTTGCGGAGCTTTTGGAGCTTGTTGAAGGCAAGGAAATTTCAGTTAACGTAATTTCAAAGTCAGGTACTACGACAGAGCCTGCCGTTGCTTTCAGATTCTTTAAGGCATACATGGAGAAAAAGTACGGCAAGGAAGAAGCGGCAAAGCGTATCTATGCTACTACCGATAAGGCGCGCGGTGCGCTTAAGACTCTTGCTGATGCAGAGGGTTATGAGACGTTTGTTATACCCGATGATGTAGGCGGACGTTTCTCTGTTCTTACGGCTGTAGGCTTGCTTCCCATTGCTGTTGCAGGCTGTGACGTTGATGCAATTATGGCAGGTGCGGCAGAGGCATGTGATGAGTACCTTGACAGTTCTCTTGAAAACAATCCTTGCTATGCTTACGCTGCTGCAAGAAATGCAATGTACAGAAAAGGAAAAGAAATTGAGCTTCTTGTAAACTATGAGCCTCAGCTTCACTTTATTACAGAATGGTGGAAACAGCTCTACGGAGAGAGCGAGGGCAAGGATCAAAAGGGTATTTTCCCTGCAGGCGTTGACTTTAGTACCGACCTTCACTCAATGGGTCAGTATATTCAGGACGGCAGAAGAATTCTTTTCGAGACTGTTATTAACGTAGAAGCTCCTAAGAAGAACGTTGTACTCGGAGAGATGGAAGGTGACCTTGA
>JAZPZG010000005.1:0-29131 GCA_045544575.1 Clostridia bacterium | reverse complement strand
GAGGCTTGTCTTTCTGTTTTCAAAGTGCTATGTATCCACACAACCTTTTTGGTGTTTTCATCCGTACACCCGCTAATAACCCTTGCCGCAGGTCCTTCAAGATATGCAACTTCAACGTCATACTTTTCTTTTATCAGCATGCGGTGCAGTTGCATCGGAGAAGCGAGTTTCATCACGTGAGAATTGCCCGGAAAATCCTTTTTAAAGCCTCCGATATACTTGATATGCGGCTTTAAAAACTGTCGATTTTCCCCCACGTCAAACAAAGTCTGTATGGTGATATCGAATTTTTTGGAGTCCATGTTGTTCACGAGATTCACAAGCACCTTTTCAGCACCACCGTGTCCAAGGTCATGGATAAGAAAAAGAATTTTTGTCATAAGCTCTACCTCATCTGTTCTTTCTCTTTATATACAAATACAACATCCAGCCAAACGGTAAGCAAAGCAACGTTAAGAATTTTTTCGGAGACTGCCTTATAAAATGCTTTTCCTTCGCCGTTATGCTGTTTGCAACATAGTGAATTGTATCAATTATCAGGCGTTTTTTAGACGTTGGATATTGCATACAAATCTTCCTCCAGAAAGCAAAACCTCTGGGATTTTTCTTATACTGTTTCCACATCGTAGCGCTTGACCCTGTGGGCTGGTACTCTACGTTGCACAAAACTTCGTTAATAACAGCAAGCTTGTAATCCCGGTCAATCAATCTGTATTTATACCCTAAAGCAACATATTTTTCCCCTTCGAAAACGGGATATGGCGGATATTGTCTTATTACATCGAGCCTAAGCACAAGCTTTTTATCTCCGCTGCCGCCTGCCGCATAATATCCGGACAACGTGGTTTCTTTTAAGTCGTCAGGAAATCCCGTGCCCAAAACATTTCCGTCAAAGTCTGCGTCCAAGCCAAGCAATCCTGCATAGTTAAGATATTTTACATCTTCCCATTTTTTTAGTATTTTTTCAACAGCATCATCAGCTAATTTATCATCAGAATCAATGCAGACACACAACTCGGTAGTTATATTTTCGTGTGCCGTATTGTGCGCCGTATGCATACCTCCGTTTTCTTTATAAACATACTTTATAAGAAAATCCGTTTCTGTATTCTGCCATTTCGTTACCAATTCTTTAGTATTATCCGTGGAACCATCATCCACGACAAGCCAAATAAAATCTTTACAGTTCTGTTTTTTCAAGGACTCGTATGTTCTTGGCAATGTGTGAGCTCTTTGATACGCAGGAGTAAATACAGTAAGAACTATCTTTTTCTCATTTAACTGCATCAAGATAATATCCCTCCAGCCACTCAGCATTTTCCGTTATATCAAACCCGGCTTTACATATTTTGTCATATGTGTCAAGCCTTTTAAATCCTTTGAATTTTAAAATCTCATTTGCCCAAAGCTCGGCACTTTCCTCGGAACTCAACCTAACAACATTGCCTGTTATCTCACTGCAAACATCGGGAACATAATCAGTAACAACACAAGGAAGTCCTGATGCCTGTGCCTCCACGACGGATACAGGAAGCCCTTCATATTTAGACGGCAATACAAACACATCGGCAGCCTGCAAAACAGAATCAACATCACTTCTGGCACCTAAAAAATGTACCCGACTTTCAATTCCTAAATCTCTTGCTTTTTGTTTCACTTCCTCCATGAGTCTGCCTTTTCCAACAAGCAAGAGAACACTATTTTCACAGTTCTTTAGCAGTTCATTAAATATTTCCATTAAAAACAAATGATTTTTTTCTGCACGAAACTGCCCCACATGTGCGATAACAAAATTATCTTTTATGTTTAGCTGTTCCTTAACAGCTCTTGACTTTTCTACATCATAAGAAAAATCTTTCGCTTTTATTGCATTTCTTAAAACTGTAAACGGCTCTCCACGAAACATCCATTCCCCTGCAATCTCGCTGCATGCAAACAAGGCAGTCGCATATTTGGGAATCATACGCATATACATAAGCTTTATTAGATATTTCCAGTTGTGATTTTGACTGCTGCTGTGGCTATGTGCAATTCGTACGTTGATACCATGTCTCTTTGCCTCTTTTAAGATGATACCCGACATGCAATTAAGATGCGAATGGACAATTTTATATTCTTTATGTTCCGTGAAAAAGTCACTCAAAGCTTTTTTATATTTTCTGCTAAACGGATTTAGCGCAGGCAAACGGTACAAATTACCACCCAAGGATTTAATTTCTTCTTCAAAATCCTGAGCATCCGAAAAATGAGTCAAAAAATCAAATTGGATTTTGGATCGATCTATATTTCTGTAGAGACTCATGAGCAGATTTTCTATGCCGCCGTAGCTCATGTTCGTGAGCACGTGAAGCACTCTGATTACTTCACTCATTTTTATCCTCCTTTGCCGAAACCTCAACCAAATCCGTGTTTATAAGCTTTGAGTCAAAAACATAACTTGTCTTATCTCCGCTATCCTCAACCGCTTTAAACCCTATCCCCTCAAGCGTATTTCTCAGAAGAATATTTTTCTTCGTCTTAATCACCTCAAAGACACCTTGGGTACAGCCCTCTTTTTCAAGTAGCTTTGCAAACAATGCACTTTCTACAAATTTTCCGGCAACACGACAAGACATTGCAAATTCCGTAAAGACAAGCTCTCTGTCTTCAACTCTATATTGTCCGAAGCCCACTATACCGTATTTTCCGAAATTGTCCTCACAATTGAAGGCAAAGTTCTTATGCCCCTGCCTTGTAAGAACCTTTGTGAATTCTGACTCGGAATACTTAACGCCCGACATATTGAGCTGATTCGTTCTTACGACAAGCTCGTAACACCTTAATATATCGCTCTCGCATACGGGAGTAAAAAGCTCAATTCTTAAATTACACTTTTTAAGGAAAGCTATCGTATCTCCGTTATCGGAGCTTTTTAAAAGCTCGTTGCGCTTTTCCTCTGCCTTATACATAAGACGCCTGTTTTTACTCTCCTCCGTTACCTTCACTTGAAGCTCAGGATATTCAAGCAATGAGGCTATCTCGGTTTCCGCATAGACGCGCACCTCGGGAAGCATGGTACTTACTTGATTTCTTTCAAAAGAAGAATCGTCAATAAGCGCAAGTGAATCTATGCCGATGTTCAGACTTTTCGCGATATTTTCCATCGACGTGCTCTTTGCATTCCAATGTATCTGCGGATAAATAAAATACTCGGAAAGACCTGTTTTTTCTACCGCCGCCCAAGCCTGTTCATAATCGTTTTTGCTGGCAATAGACTGTATAATACCTCTCTCGTCAAGCGCCTTTATTAACGCTTCTACTCCGGGTTTTACGGTTAAAGAGTTTACGTCATCGGTTTCAATGAGAATACCGTCCCAAAGCGTATTGTCCAAGTCCCAAACGATACATTTCACTTGAGCAGCAGGCGTTCTTTCTGCCGCTGAAGTTGCTTTTTTCTTACATTTTACAAAATCACACCAAAGGAAATCGATTTCTGCTTCAAAATCATTTTCCGGATAAATTTTAACAACGTTACCCGCCTTAAAACATTCTTCGTTAAGCTCTTTCTTTTCCAGCACATACAAATTTTCGCCGTTTGCAATATTAAATGACGTCTTGTAAACGGGAGTGTGATCTGAATAAACCTCCACGATAAGACGGTAACCTTCCGTATTATGACTGTAACAATGGAGAATAAACGCATTTGCCTCAAGCGCTGAGTTGCAAACACCCTTTTTCAAGGTTCTTCTTCTTAAAAATTCGGGAATCCGTATGCCCTCCCACTTTATCCTGGTTGGAAGCTTACTGTCTGCAAGCTTTTTAAACCAATTACCTTTTTTCTGATTCTTTTCGGTGAGCTTTTTATACTCTGCAGGAATAAGCATTGCGGGAAAAAGTACGGTCATCATATTTGCCCACTTGCGAAATACAACGTGCGCACCTTGAGCACAACACGCTCTTTCATCCGAAAATACGCTGATACCGTTTTCAAAACGCTTACATCTTCCGTCAGACCTTGCCGCATAGTGAACACAGTTATTAAAACAAAGAGGCGCAGCACATTCAAGGCAATGCTCCTCCCACATTGCGGGACGAATTGCCTCTATGTCATACTCGTTATACATATTCCGTTTGATTTTCTCCGCGGGCAGGGAGCTTTGCTCATTTGCCTCTTTTGCGTAATAAAACTGATACACTTACAAAACCTCCGAAGCGGCCTCTCTCATATTGAGACTGCGCATACCGTATTTTTCTTTCAATTCACCGTAATATTTAAATATCTCTTCCAACTGCTTAAAATGCTCCTCCGTCATAATTCCTATATTGTGAGGATGCCACCAAAGGTGAAAAGTCAAATTCTTCTTTGCGGCATTGAGCATTTGTTTCTTAATTCTTCTTATCTTTAAGCCTTCCATAAATTTCAGCTTGCGGAAAATCGGCTTGTACATACGTGAGCCTATCAAATTTATAATGCCGTTCTCGTTTTTCGGCACATAACCGCCCTTACCCGTAAGCGGAAAATATACGTCTGCAAGCCTTAACAGTCTCATAAGAGGCCTTATTTTCACCTTCTCATGAATCCAATCATTCTCTTCATCACGATATGCGGTAAATCCCTGCTCCTTTAATACGTCAACGCACTCCTTAGTGCACTGGTTTCTCGGAAGTATCGCAGACGTGAGCTTGTATCCGCTTGCTTCAGCAATAGTCTTTGCAGCCTTGATGTCTGCTTCAAACTGCTCCTTTGTCTGCCCTGCTTCACGACAATAATAATGCGAAAACGTGTGGCTTCCTATCTCCTGCCCCTCCGTCTCCGAAACTGTTCTTATCAGTTCAGGAGCAAAGTAATATCTCTTGTCGAGGCTATCGCTCTCCTTGATATGATGGTACGAGGATAATTGTTTTTTTACGTAAGACGGTTTAAGTTCTTCAATCGGAAAGTACTGTTTAGCTTCATCTCCGTCTTTTGCAAAAAGCAACCCCACCGTAGCCCACGTGGCGTGAATACCATATTTTTCAAAAAGTTCCAAAAGCTGTGGGATTGCGGTTCTTGCTCCTAATACGTTGTCTCCGTAACTTTCCAAAGAGATATGGTCTTGCATACCCCAATAAAGCTCAAAATCAAGTGATACTATAAGGTTACCTGCCATCACATCAGCTCCTTTAAAAACTCAAAAAACGTAATCGACGTGTACGCCGTGCTGAAGCTCTTGGCAATACCGTACTCGTAAAGAAAATACAAAAAATAACATATAGCTGCCCCTGCTTTTACAGATTTAGCGGTTTCGGGCTGAAATGATTTGTCGATCACTGTCGGAATAGCAATAGCAGTTCCCAATTCAAAATACGTTGCGACTCTGGCAAACATATTTGGGGCACTTATTAATCCCAAGGTAATAGCACAAAAGCTTATAATCCCCATGTTTACAAACAAATTTTCTGAAGTATCGGTATCCTCAAAAATCCTTTTTCTTCCGGCAAAAGTTAAGATCGGTAAAACCGCATATACCAATACGCGAAAAATATTCATACTGTTGCCGTCAAAAACCTCTTCCTCTGCAACGTTTTTTCCCATATCATCCGCCACCTCCATAAAAGAGGTAAGAGTCGATTCAAACGTGAGCATTACTATAAGCATAGCTGCAAGTAAAATATAAGTCCTTGCGTTCCACGGCTTTGATAAAAAGAATGGTAACACAGCAAATATCAATGCATACAGATGAAAACCCGAAGCTATCAATACAAAAAGATAAAACGAAACGTATTTCTTTTGTAAAAGTTTGTCAACGGCAATCGTTAGAACTGCCATAGCCAGTGCCTGCTTCATGGCAGTAATAGTGAAAATATACGTACCCATCGCAATAAATAAATACGTGCTGTAGCTAAAGCTTTTAGAATGTTTCTTAATAAACTTAACAAAACAATAAAACGAAATAAAAGCGATAATCAAGAAAAACACATGGTAATTATCCGTAAGCTGCCTTATAAAAGATTGAAATAAATAGTACAACGGATTTCCCGCAAACTCCAGCTCGTCTGAAGCAATCAACTCCGCAACTGTTTCCGCAGCCCTGAAATGTCTCTTATACGAGATAGTATCGTTATAACCCGTACGCAAAGCAGCGAAAAAAGCCAGCACCAAAACAGCCGAAAAGCACCAAAAATCCATCCGGCGGATTTTGTCGGTGCTTTTCTCAGGAATTCCTCCTGCCGTTTTCAGTTGGTGTTCTGCCTTCTGTGCCGAGGCCGTTTCTGACATATGTGCAAAAAAGACCGCGGACAAAAGAACTAATATCAGCTTCAGCATACTTCCATACTCTGCGGCTGTCTTCTAAAAAACAGAATTACAGTCTCCAATACGAGTAACCTTTCTCTAAATATTCTTTTCTGTCGAAAATGCCTTTAACGTCTATCAATATTTTATTGCCGGGACGAAGCATAGCGGCAATATCCGACTCTTTAAGAGCTATCAGCTCCTCATGTGATACCGCAACGACAACTGCATCAAGATTTTTAAGTTCTTCCTTTGAGCAAAGCTTCATTCCGTACTCATGCTCTACAGCCGCAGGCTCCGCAACAGGGTCATAGATAAGAGGCTCTACAGAGTACTCTCCAAGCTCATTTATTATGTCTACAACCTTTGTATTTCTGGTATCAGGGCAATTCTCCTTAAACGTGAATCCCAGAATTCCCACGCGCGCATGTCTTACGTTCACGTCGTTTTTAATGAGAAGCTTTATGATGTTTTCGGCAACGTAGCTACCCATGTCGTCATTTATTCTTCTTCCTGCAAGAATAATCTGTGAATGGTATCCAAGCTGCTCAGCCTTATATGTAAGATAATACGGGTCAACGCCTATGCAGTGACCTCCTACGAGACCGGGTGAAAACTTCAAAAAGTTCCACTTCGTAGATGCCGCCTCAATAACAGACTTAGTATCTATACCCATTCTATTGAAAATGATTGACAGCTCGTTCATAAAAGCAATATTTATGTCACGCTGACCGTTCTCAATAGCTTTGGCAGCCTCTGCCACCTTAATGCTCTCTGCGCGGTGAACACCCGCTTCAACTACTATCTCATATACCTTTGCTACGGTATCAAGTGTTTCCTCGTCTTGTCCGGAAACAATTTTAACAATAGTTTCAAGGCGATGAACTTTATCACCGGGGTTGATTCTTTCGGGAGAATAACCCACCTTGAAATCCACGCCGCACTTAAGTCCCGACTGCTTTTCAAGAATCGGAATACAGATATCCTCGGTAACTCCGGGATATACTGTTGACTCATAAACAACTATCGAACCCTTTACAAGATTTCTTCCCAAAATCTCACTTGCTCCGATAACAGGGCGTAAATCAGGGGTATTGTCTGTATTTATAGGTGTAGGGACTGCTACAATATGAAACTTCGCTTCACGAAGGCGTGTCTCGTCACTGGTAAAATCGACGCTGCATGCCGCGATAGCTTCATTACCGACTTCCTTTGTAGGATCAATTCCGCTTTTGTAGAGCTTAACCTTTTCGGAATTAATATCAAAACCGATAACGTCAATGTGCTTTGAGAAAGACACGGCAATAGGCATTCCTACGTAGCCGAGTCCCACCAAAGAAAGCTTCTCTTCACGATTGATTATTTTCTGATACAGATTTTTCATAAAACTGTCCCCTTTCAATTATTTGCTTTTTTCAAGCCCATTATATCCATAATTCTGCTGTTTACTATTTCCAAATCGTATTTTGTGACCGCTGCCGTTCTGGCTCTTTCACCCATCTTCTTTACTTCTTCTTCATGAGAAAGGAAGTACTCCATGGCTTCACAGAGAGCGTTCACGTCTCCTACGGGAACCAAAACACCGTCCTCGCCGTGACTTACACACTCACGACAACCGGGAGCATCGGTAGTGATAACCGGTCTTCCGCAAGCCATTGCTTCGAGCGCGGATTTCGGTAACCCCTCATGGTGTGACGGCAATACAAACGTACTGCACTCTTTGAGAAAAGGTCTTACGTCATCCGTTTCTCCGAGATATTCAACACTGCCGTCCTCAGTATACAAATTTATTTTCTCCTCCGTTATCGCCGAAGGGTTCGTGTCATAAGGTCCCACCAGCAGACACCTTACGTGAGGATACTTTTTCTTAATTATACGGCATGCATCAAGATATTCCAAAACTCCCTTGTCCTTTATGAGTCTTGACACCATCAAAAACGTAGGATTCTCCGGAAATTCACTCGGAGTAAAACGATTCGTATCAACACCCGAGCCATGCACTATTTCAGTCTTCTCACTCTTAACAATCTTGTTCTTCAGAAAACACCCGAGGTCATCATTATTTTGGAAAATAACCTTTTTGTTACGTTTTAACGCCGCCTTATAACCATATATCATAATTCGGCGCACAACACGAAGCTTAAACGAACTCCCGTTGAACACGGAGCCGAGTCCGGCTACTAATGAATAGACCTCATCAATACCGTTTTTTGAAGCGGCAAGAGAGCCGTATATGATAGATTTTGCTTGGTAGGCAAATATCTTGTCCGGAGAAATTTCTTTTATCAGATCAGATATCAGACCGAGTGTCTTTAAGTCATGCAAAGGATTGATACCGTTTCTTTCTACGTGTATGCTGCGGTATTCCATCCCCGACTCTGCAAATTTCTCACGCCATTCGCTTTCGGGCAAATTTCCTACTGCCACTACCTCATGCCCTTCTTTTATAAAGGCCTTCATCATTCCGATTCTAAACCAGAACAAGGACTGTGTGTGGCTCGATAAAACTAATATTTTCACAATTATCCCCTCTGTATTTCAGCGATACATAACATTACTTTTTAGGTCCGCCCTCCGAAACACCGGAACCTTTTACCACCTGCAATAGTGTAATAAAAATCACTTTAACGTCTGTCCATAAGCTCATGTGCTCTACGTAGTATGCATCAAGTGCAGCCTTTTCCTGTACAGAAACCTCGTCTCTTCCGTGGGTTTGCGCCCAACCGGTAAGTCCGGGGCGAATCATATTGGCACCGGACTCATCTCGTGCCTCAATCAAATCATATTGATTCCAAAGCGCAGGTCTTACGGATACAACGTCAAGATCACCCTTCAATATATTAAACAATTGCGGAAGCTCATCAAGCGACGTTTTTCTGAGAAACTTTCCGGACTTCGTAATATGCTTTTCCGGGTCTTCAAGGAGATGCGTAGGCATATCGTGAGGAGCATCGTTTCTCATGGTTCTGAATTTGTAAATTTTGAAGTGCTTTTTATTCTTTCCTACTCGTTTTTGGGTAAAGAAAATCGGTCTCCCGTCATCAATCAGTATCCAAATACACAGGAATAAAAAAAGAGGTGACAAAACAATAAGCCCCAAAAGAGCACACAAAAAACTAAAAATTCGTTTTATCCCCAAATAAAAGCTTTTCTTTTTTAAATCAATGATAAGTACCACCCCACCGACAGTAAAAGTCCTTAGTGTACAAAAAAAGTCTATCACAATATGTGCTTTGTTGTCAACTATTTATGGGGTTGAAAAAAAGCGCATAATAATGTAAAATTGGCATATAAAGCAGAAAAAAGGAGACCTCACATGTCAAATACTGTTTTTAACGGATTTAATTCAAGTGAAAAAATTCTTCACCATATAGACAAAGTGCACAACTTCATGTTTGCAGACCAAACTCTCGTCGTAACCGAGCTGGACCTCACGAACAGGTGTAATAATAATTGCCCTGCCTGTGTAGGCGTAAAAGAGAACGGCGCGCAGCTTACTTGGGAAGAAATTCAAATGATCGTGAAGGGATTAAAAAACCTCGGAAATCGCGGTATTATCGTAAGCGGCGGAGGTGAACCGCTCTTGCATCCCGACTTTATCCGTACCCTTGATCTTATAAAGCGTTCAGGCATGGAAATAGGCCTTAACAGCAACGGTCTTGCGCTCGACAGGGAGAAGGCTGAAGCCATTGCGGAGTATTGCACCTATTTCAGAATAAGTCTTGATGCGGGAAGCCCCGAAATGTATAAGCAGACACACGGTATGCCCGCAGAGAGTTTTTATAAAATCCTTGATAATATCAAGCTCATGGCAGAAGTAAAGGCACAAAAAAATTCTCCCGTTTCTTTTACTACGGGTTTTCTCACAGGCGCTGAGACAATACAGGACATGGAAGCTTTTGTACGCATCTCCAAGGAAAACGGCGCAGGAGCCGCTCAGTTCAGACCCTTTACCGGCGATTCCACGGATATTTCGGGTGAGTATAAAAGACTGAAAGAAAAATACGAGGATGCAAACTTTAAGGTGCTTGCATCGTTACAAAAATACTGTAAATTCGAAGACATTGCACCGAGAACGTACAACAGGTGCAGAGGAATGTTCTTCTCCACCGTGGTTACGGCTGATGCAAAAATGTTTGCCTGCCTTCACCACAGACAAGACCCCGACTTTCTCATCGGTGATATGAGGGGCGAAGGAAAAACTCTGGAAGAAGTATGGGGCTCTTACAAAAAATGGATGGTATACGAGAAAATTGACGTAAGCCTCTGTCCACCGTTTTGCCGCAACGACAGCTTTAACGGCGTATTGGCGGAGCTTGATAAAGACGTCGCTCACAAGGAGTTTATGTAATGCTGAACCGCTCGGCAGATGTTGTTAATAATAAAAAACACATCATCAAAACCGTTGCATATGCTTTTTTTGCAGCGGTGGCATTTTTGTTGCCTTTTGTTATTGCCGGCGGCGGTGCTTTGTTTTTAAGAGATGACTTTAATTATCAACAAATAGTATTTAACATTGCAAACAGCGGCTTTGCAAAGACGGGCAATTTAGGTTGGAGCTGGTGCACAGACCTTGGCAGCAGTGTTATCGGAAGCTACAGCTTCTATAATTTATTTTCCCCTTTTTCACTGCTTACGTTCTTTCTTCCTGCAAAAGCAATTCCGTACGCTACGGCTCCCATACTTGCAATAAAATATGCAGTAGCCGCCGTGACAGCATTTCTTTACATCAGGCGTTTTGTGAAAAACCCCGACACTGCTGTTTTCGGAGCTGTTCTTTATGCCTTCAGCGGTTTCCAGACTACGAATCTGCTTTTCCCTTTTCACGACGTAACAGCTTTGTTTCCGCTGTTATTGCTTGCGTTTGAAAAAACTTTAGAAAATCCCAAGAAAAACTTCGGACTTTTTGCTCTTGCAAGTGCACTGTGTTGTTTTGTAAACTACTACTTTTTCTTCGGTCAAATAATCTTTTTAATAATTTACTTTATTTGCCGTGTAGCGGTATTCGGAAAATTTGAAAGCAAGCTGCGTTCTGTTCTGCGCTTGATGCTTCGCTTTATTGCAGAAGGTGCGCTGGGGCTTGGTATTGCGGGTATTGCCATTATTCCCGCGGCATTATCCGTTCTTCAAAACCCAAGGCTCGGATCTTCTATAAGCGAAGTCGTTTTTCATTGGACAAGGTATTTTACACTCGCCCAAAGTGCTTTGCTTCCTGCAGACGTCATGGGCTCTCAGGCATATTTTCTTGAAAAGGCGTGCACGTCGTGTTCCGCATGCCTGCCGTTTATTTCGCTCGCCTTTGTTTTTGCCTATATAATTAAAAATCCTAAGAAACCGTTTGCGATTCTTATTGCCGTGCTTGCTGTCGTTGCCGCTGTTCCTGTTTTAAACAGCGCCTTTTCCATGTTTAACGCACATTATTACGCAAGATGGTTTTACATGGCAACGCTTATATTTGCTCTTGTTTCTGCAATTGCCGCTGACGAAGCTTTTTCTTCAAGCGACACGGCACAGAGCAATTCAATTTTAAACAGAAGGATTCTTATAAAGGGAACTTGTCTTAACACGCTCCTTACGGTAATGCTCGTTGCTTCGGAAATTTTGCTGATAATCTTCTTTAAACTGAAAAATCACCCATATTATGAAAAAATAAATATTTCCACAACGGCAATATATGCAATTTTTGCATTGTCATGCGCCGTTTTATTGATTTTTGTGTTGAAAATAAAAAAACCTCAGACTGCGCTGAAAACTCTTACCGTTTCGGTGCTTGTTGTCTCGGTAATTACCTCATCAGCAGCTCTTTACCGCTATAAAATCGGCGGCACAAGCGTGAACACCGGCAGCCAAACAAACCTTGATGAGCCCCTTTCCGAGGAGCGAACTCTTGAAATAATTACTGACATTACTGCTGAAAAGCTGTCTCTTTCCGAGGAACAAAATTACCGCATACGCACTGCCTGGTACGACAGAGGGCTTAATTATACCGTTCACTCATACGATAATCTCTCCATGACGTTAGGTGTGCCCTCGGTAAACTCTTTTATCAGTACCGTTTCGGGAGGTATCTTTGACTTTTACACAGGGCTTGGCATTGACCGCAACGTAACCACCTTGGAAAATGATGACCCTGCGCTTTCGGCTCTGCTGTCGTGTAAATATTATCTTACCTCCGATAACTCTAAAGAGCTAAGTGACGGAAAGTCCCCTGTCGGAAGCTACGTTCACAGCGACGGTACGATAATATACGTTTTTGAGTATGATAATTTTCTTCCCATAGGCTTTTCATATGACTTTTATATGACAAAATCAGAGCTTTTAGCTCTCCCCGAGGAAAACCGTGCCTACGCACAGCTGTGCGCCGCCGTTGTTGAAGATGATGCCATTGTCGAAAACAGCAACAGCATCTCCTCATATATGAAGGCCTTTGCCTCCACCGACGAGTACAAAGACTTGCTTTCGGGCAAAAAAGTAACGGAAAACGACGTTTCACTTGCGGTCGCTATGCGTTCAACCGAAGCGTCCAAAGCGTTTACACGCGACTCAAACGGCTTCACTTCCGAAATTACCGTAACCGAAAAAAAGCTTGCCTATTTCAGCGTACCCCATGATTCGGGCTGGAGCGCAGAAATTAACGGCAAGCCTGTAAATATTATTTCCTCAAACGGAATGATGGCGGTAATGCTTGAAGAAGGTGTGAACAACATCGTCTTTTCATACGAAACGCCGGGACTGAAGCTCGGCACGACTCTCACGGTGCTCTGCTTTGCCACGGCGATTTTGTGGTTTGTTTACGGGAAGAAACGTTTTCGTTAATATCAAGTTAAGACGGGTAAATTTTAAAAAAATTAAAATTTACCCGTCTTAACTGCCATTTTATTCTTTTCTCCAAACCATTTTGTTTACAATTCCCGTGTAAGACTGTATTATTTTTACAACCTTCGTTGAGACGTTTTTATCACTGTAATCGGGGACTGCAACAGCAAGTTCTCCTGCACTGTTCATTCCAACCGCAATATCTACAGCCTGCAATACCTGTTCTTCGGTAATTCCCGCCAGCAAAAATGCACCCTTGTCAAGCGCCTCGGGGCGCTCGGTGGACGTTCTGATGCAAACCGCAGGTATAGGGCTTCCTACGGAGTTGAAAAATGCGCTCTCTTCGGGAAGCGTTCCGCTGTCAGATACTACGCAAAAAGCGTTCATCTGGAGCTTGTTGTAGTCAAAAAAGCCAAAAGGCTCAAGACTGCGTACGTTCTCATGGAATTTAAAATTACGCTTCTTAATGAAGTTTGCAGAGCGCGGATGCGTAGAATAAATAACAGGCATATCATAATGCTCTGCCATTTTGTTTACCGCGTTCATAAGACTGAAAAAGTTCTTCTCATTGTCAATATTTTCCTCACGGTGAGCTGACAAAAGTATATATTTTCCCGCTTCAAGTCCGAGAGTATCCAGTACTTTCGAAGCTTTAATGTTTTCAAGGTGTGCAGATAATACCTCTGCCATCGGGGAGCCCGTAACGTAAGTACGCTCCTTTGCCGTGCCCTCGCTGTTTAAATAACGGCGTGCATGCTCCGAATAGCACATATTAACGTCTGCGATATGGTCAACTATGCGGCGATTTGTCTCCTCCGGCAAACACTCGTCAAAACAGCGGTTGCCTGCTTCCATGTGAAATATCGGTATGTGCAAACGCTTTGCGGCAATTGCAGAAAGGCAGGAATTAGTGTCTCCGAGAATCAAAAGAGCATCGGGCTTTTGCTCCGTCATCAGCTTATACGCCTTTGCTATAATATTTCCGATGGTCTCTCCGAGGTCTGCGCCTACTGCGTCGAGATAAAAATCGGGAGCACGAAGCTGTAATTCTTCAAAGAAAATCTTATTCAGCTTGTAGTCATAATTTTGACCCGTATGGACAAGTATCTGGTCAAAGTACTTATCACATTTTTTAATAACCTCTGACAAGCGAATTATCTCCGGTCTTGTACCAACTATCGTCATCAATTTCAATTTTTTAACAGCCATCACGCGTTCCTCCGTCAGTCGTTCTTTACCTTTTCAACGTATGTGTCCGGTACATCCGGGTTAAACACTTCATTTGCCCACATAAACGTTACCATATCGGTATCACCGAGATTTTCTATATTATGAGTGTAACCCGTGGGAATATCGACAACCTGAAGCTTATCACCGCTTACAAAATACTCAACAACGTCACCGCCGTTAATATTTCTCAGTCTGATAACGCCCTTTCCGCTTACAACCAAAAACTTTTCATTTTTCGTATGGTGCCAATGCTCGCCTTTTGTAATTCCGGGCTTAGAAATATTTACCGAAAACTGACCGCGCTCGGGAGTTCTTATTATCTCGGTAAATGAACCGCGGTTATCACAATGCATATTTAGGTCGTAAACATAATCTTCCTCGGGTATATAACTTAGATATGCGGAATAAAGCTTCTTTTCAAACGGGTCTGACACGTCGGGAACCTGAAGCGTCTTACGGCTCTCTCTGAATTTATAGAGAAGCTCCGTTATTCTGCCGAGTGTAGCCTTATGCGATACGGGAACTTCTTTTATTCCCCTGTATTCAAGGGTCATAGGCGCATTTTCTTGTTGTGACTCGTTTATAACTCTTACAATTTCTTCAACCACGTCGTCAATATATACCAACGTCAGACAAATGGACGGATCGGTAACGGTAATAGGCAAGTCACGGGCAATATTGTGACAAAACGTAGCCACCGCACTGTTATAATTAGGACGGCACCATTTACCGAAAACGTTAGGCAAACGATAAACATGTACCCTTGCACCAGTTCTGTCGCTATAATCAAACAAAAGCTCCTCTGCAGCAAGCTTGCTCTTTCCGTATTCATTGTCAAGCGCAGCCTGTACAGACGAAGTAATTAAAATCGGGGCTTTATTTCCCGCTTTTTCCAAAGCAGCAAGGACCTCTCCGGTAAAACCGAAATTTCCCGTCATAAAATCCTCTGCCTTAGGCGGTCTGTTTATACCTGCAAGGTGAACTACGAAGTCACATTCACTCGCATACTTCTGTAACAGCACAGGATCAGTGTCGACATCGTAAGGCAATATCTCACAATTCTCCTTGTATTTGAGCGTAGCAACAAGATTTCTTCCTATAAAGCCGTTTGCTCCCGTAATCAATATTTTCATGGTAAATACTCTCCTCTTTCAGGATAGCTTCATTATATCACATGCATTTGCGGAGGGCAAATTTTTCTGCTTTATTTCCGAACCTGATGTATGTAATGGTTTATCCGTGGAAATAATAACCGCGGAGGTCGATTGAATATGAAAAAATTTTTAAAGAAAAACGGATATTATTTTATCTTAATAGCATGCGTTATCGCAGTTTGTGTGGGCGGAATAATAGTGCTTGAAAAAAGAGCCGCTGACAACGTTGATTTGCCGGAACAGTTGGGGAACATAAACAATTCCAATGCAACTCGCACACCTACCGCAACGCTAAAGCCCAGCAGTGCGGACTACGTTGATCCTACGGCAATACCTACAGAAATTGCAACTGCGCCTGCTACCGAAATGCCCGCTCCCACGGAAACAGCCGTTCCCGAGGCTACACAGGACACTGCAACCGCAAAGCCGTCCTATTCCGAGGATGACAACAGCACCGAAGTAAATAAGCCTGTTGACAAAAATGAAGAGACCGGATCTTTTTCAATCCCCGTCGGCTCACTCGAAATAATTACGGAATTTGCCGACAACAAGCTTGTTTACAACAAAACTTTAAAGGAATGGCGAATCCACCCCGCGCTTGACCTTTCCGCCGAAGCAGGCAGCAACGTTGTTTGTGTTGCAAACGGAACCGTCTCCGACATTTTGAGCGATCCTCTTTACGGCACAACGGTAATTATTGACCACGGCAACGATTTGCAGACCGTATATTGCGGAATGGGACTCCTCAGCGGTATTGAGACAGGGGCAAAACTGAAGAAGGGCGACGTAATAGGTACTGTTTCCGAAAGCGGAATCTTTTGTGAAAGAGACCTCGGCAGCCACATTCACTTTGAAGTAATTCAGAACGGCAAAAAAGTCAATCCAATAGACTTTTTTGACAAAAAAACCTCTGCCGAGCAGGAAAATTCCGAAAACGGCGCATTAGGCTGACAAAAGAACAGTTCGAGACTATCATGATTTGAGAATAGTCTCGAACTGTTACTCTCTTAGTTTTTTACACGAAAGCTTTTCATAAAAAAGTCCACTATACTCCCAAAAATCCAATTTCCTTAATGAAAAGACTTTGCAAATAATTTGCATAAAACTGCTATAATATTTTCCCCTCACAGTACTATTCCTTGCAAATACATGTCTTTTGACACAATCCGCAAGAGACACACATGGCTGAATCAATAACCGGATAAAAGAATCCTTCACCATCTTTTTTTAACGAAATTGCCGATAACGGGCATATATTGTAACACGCCATGCACCCGCAACAATCCTCTTTTTTTGAGTAAACAACATTATGAGGTTCCGTGGTTAAATCTCGAATAGAGGTGCCCTTCTTAGGAATTTTAGAATATAACTTGTCAATAACTCGATCCTTTAAATCTCGCCGTCCTATATTTTTTATTAACAATTCAACATCCTGCGATTGTTTAAACAATTTAAAGAATTTTTTGCGCTTAAACGGTTTTTTCGCCGGTTTTACCAAACATAAATTTCCAGCTGCAATATCGCTATATGCAACAGAAAAGAGCGATAAGTCTTCCTTTGCAAATGAAAGAGCTACAGAACCCTTTTCGGAACGTATAATAACACAAGAAACACCGAGCTTAGTGGAAATATCTTTTTTTATATTACTTATGCCCCAAAAATCTCCCAATGTAATATCCGCGTAGCTTTTTCCTTTTGTCGGACATTCATAGCATGACGGCCTTAGAAATAGGTTTGAAAGGAACCCACGCATATAAGCAACTTCTTTTTGGGGTACTCTTTTTTGCGTTCCGTCTGAAAAAGAAAATTCCCAAGAATAATTACCGTAGTCCCATCCTGAAACTTTGCTTCGCATATTGACAGAAACACAGTTCGGGTTATTATATTTAACTATATATTTTTGAAAAACTTCTTCACTAGGAACCCCATGGCATATAAAATCAATCAACAAAAGATTACTCATATCTGTTTTTGTTAAACTAAGATATTTAAACAACCCTGCCACTTGGCAAGGAGTTCCGCAAAACAAAATCTTTTTTCCATTATTTAAATCCGCTCTGACATTTTTAAAAGAGTCTTCGATTCGACTTTGTAGATACTTTGATGTAAAACTTTTCTTAAGTTCTTGTATTTCGCTTATTCGTTCAACTTTTACAAAAAAAGACTCATCGTAAACAGAAGCGTACACAACCCCTCCCTCTGCAATGTGTAATCTGGACAACACGGGAAAAACTCCACCGGACGAACCGCACATTCTCAAGGTGTCATCTTTTGCAAAAGCGCCATAACATTCCATAGGTAAACTCCTTTACTTTTCAAACACTTGGTCTAGAAAACCAGACGCCTTTTTTCGCTCGTTATCCAGTATTTTTTTGATGTGTTCGATTGATTCCTTTTGGACTTTATCTACTAAAGTCCAAAAGGAACTATCAATTTCCAAATTATTTTTGTTGTAAAAACGATGTGACAAGCAAAATGTGTTTAATATTGTAGTTATTCTTGATGACATGTCATACATTTTATTTCTTTGAAAAACTATAAACTTTCTCTCAAAAATAATTGAAAATGCAGTTCCATGAAACGAATCTGTAAACACGAATTCAGCATTTGCAATCAAATACAAAAATTCTAACGGTCCTACATAGTCGTTGTGTTTATCATTTAATTCAATGATTTCACAATCATTTTTCCTAGCGTATTCCTTAATTACGTTTTGTTGACTTTCGGTTATTTCACTCAAGAAATATGTCGCAACATATTTCTTAGAAATTTTTATGTCTGGTTTTCGTGCAATTGCTTTCCATCTGTCCTTAGGCAAAAGTAAGGTAGGGTCCAAAAGGACAACAGAATCCCTATCAGTTAACATTTTAATTTTATCTCTCACACTATCTTCTCGAACGGAAATATTTCCAACATGGGAAAAGCCTTTTTTATAATTGTCCAAATATTCATTAGGAATAAAAGATGTTCCCATACTTGCAGAAAAAGAAAAAGTCCTTGCTGGCTCCGCAAAACACATAAAAAAGAAATCCTTGTTCTCCACATAAGCAGCATTCCAAACCTGATCACTGCCAGCACAGTAATAATCAAAGTCTTCCACATACTTTTTCATATTTTTTTCTTTAAACATATATTTTGTCGTGGACTTGATATATTTGTTATTAAACTCAATACCTAAAGCCATTTTCTCATCTTTCTTAATCTTGGCGAATACATATGAAGAATATATTCTATACTTTATTAATAAATTTATAATTAACGATTTTATTTTATAACTTCTGTTTGCTTTTTCAGAACTCTCTGCATAAAAAATAGTTTCTACGTCATGACCTCTTTCCTTGAGTAATTCCTGTACTGCATAATTTTGCAATCGGTTGCCAATGTTGACAAACCCATTCAACGTAATTATTCCGATTCTCATTTTGTTCCTCCTATATTGGGATATTACAAGACAACAATACCTGTTTTTATTATATTCTAATGCTGCAAATTTTTCAACATACTGCGATACATTTCTGCTTCTCCCTCAAAGGGATATCTCTTTGCAACACGCTCAAATTCTTCCAGTTGCTCCTTTAACGGCAAAACGCACTTAGGTAACTCTTCCTCGGAAGCGTCCTCATAAAGAGCGCTTATGGCACAGAGCATTGCCTGCTTGCTGACAAAGAAATCCCTTACAGAAAGCACATACTTTTGAAGCTGATTTGTGAAAAGCTCCGTTACAATGTCTCTGTCACCTTGAGTTATTGCCGCAAGCAGTATCTTTTCACACTCAAGCTCCATTTTCTGTAAATCAATCAATGATGCTTTTTCCAGAATCTCCTCACAAAGAGCAAGCGCAGCCTCGTATTCACCTTTTGCTTCAAGCCACGCCAGCCTGATAAAAGGAGCGCCCGAAGCCTGCATGTATGAAGAATAGTCAATATTATCGGGTATTACGGCAAGCTCTTCCGGAAAATCAAGCAAGCTTTTTCCCTCAGAAAGATATGCATTGAAATATAGTTGCAACCAAAGAGCATATTTTTCTCTGCTGTCTTGCTTTAACAAAAAAAGATTTCTTCCGTCGGTGGATATTCCGGCCTTCAACGGTAAAACATTAGAAAGTCCCAAAGTAATATTTAAAATCGCACCTGCAAGGCTGAGCGGAAAAATAAAAACGTTATCAGCGAAAACAAAGGCAAGAATTATTCCTACAGCACCAAATATAAAATTAAAAAGACACCCTCCCAGGTTATACATTACAACCGGCATGTCCTCACTGTAGGCAGGAGGCTTCATAAGGCACTGTCCTCCCGTTCCCGGAAGCGTAAAACGCTTTAATACCAGCTTATCTTGCTTTTTCACAAGAATAAAACTGCCTATTCTGAATGAAGAATAACTGTATCCCGAGAGACAACCAAACACCATGTGTCCTGCCTCATGTATTATTACCGTAATAAAAAACAGTATAAGAACAGCAAAAATCATAAAGAGCAGTACAAGAAAAGCCTTAAATCCGCTGAAGCTCAAGGTCTCGCTAATCCTGTTTGCCCCAGCTCCCGCACAAGCACCGCCGCCTACAAAGCCTGTAAGCTGTATAAAAAGTAATAAAAAGGCTTGCAGCTTCGACTTTTGAGTCTTTTTATTCGTCAAGTTTTCGGTGGTATTTTCAGTATTTTTCACGTAGCATCACCCTTTATGATCGATTTTATAAATCTGCGGGAATTATTTTCAGCAGCTCGCGCATTGTGTTTATAGTCACGTCAGGACCTGACGCAAGCATTTTTTCGGTATCACCGATTCCGTAAATCACACCGCAGGAATGTACTCCCGCTGCGTGTGCAGCATCAATGTCCGCAGCTGAATCGCCTATCATTAACGTACGCTCACATGGAATTCCCGACAGCTCCATGCATTTTAAAATTCCCTCAGGATGCGGCTTCGGGTTGCTCAAGTTTTCGGGGCAAAGAATCTCCGAAAAATAATGTTTTATGCCGAACAGCTCCAAAGAACGATGCGCCACGGGACCCGGTTTGTTGGAAAACATAAAAACAGCCTCGTTGCGCTCCGTAAGCTCCTCAAGGACTTCACGCACACCGTCATATAGCACTGACTTTTCCACACAGTGCTCGAAATAGTATTGCTTGTACCAGTTAAGAACCTCTTTCGTCACGTCCAAGGGATTTGGGGCAGCTGTTTTGTTCACAAGATGTACAGCACCGTAGCCTACGTGCTTTAATATTTCCGGGGCTTCCATTACGGGAACACCAAAATGCCGCTGTGTCGCCTGCACCGCTGCGGCAATATCTGCACCTGTGTCGGCAATTACACCGTCAAAATCAAATATATATAGATTTCTCATTATCAGAACATATCCTTTTTATACAGAATTATCGCAACAACAGCACAAATCACAAGAGTAATTCCGCCGATTATGTAAAAGGCTCCTTGTATTTGCGCCAAAGGCAATCCCGCAACATTCATACCGAAAAATCCCGAAATCATATTCGGAATAGCCATAATTATGGTAACAGCCGCCAAAAGCTTCATGACAATGTTCAGGTTATTGGAAATGATTGAGGCGGACGTATCCATTATAACGCTGAGATTACTGCTGTAAATAGAAGCCATCTCGATAGCCTGTTTGTTCTCTATGATAGCATCTTCAAGCAAATCCTCATCATCCTCATACTTACGCACGTGAATATTGGGGTATGAATAACGCAAAATTCGCTCCAATACTATTTCATTCGACTTTAGCGATGTTGAAAAGTATACGAGTGACTTTTCAAGAGAAAGAAACATCACCAGCTCCTTGTTCTTTGTCGAGCGCAAAAGATCCTTCTCCAAGCTGTCACTGATTTTCTCAATCTGACGCAGACATTGGAGATAATTCGTTGCGTTGCGATATATCATTTGTAAAAGAAATCTTGTTTTCTTATACGTGCTGAACGTCTTTATTCTGTTGCTTGTAAAATCCTGAATTACCCTATTTTTCTTCAAGCAAACAGTCACTACGTGGCTTGGGCATACAACTATACCAAGCGGAACCGTAGAGTAAATAAAGTTTCCTGAATTATCGGGTTCAACAATTGCAACGTCCAATACGACGAGAGTTCTTCCGTCTTCCGACTCAACTCTCGGGCGCTCCTCTTCATCGAGTGCCGCGGTAAGGAAATCCTCGGGAATCTCCAAGGTCTTTGCTATAAAATCAATTTCTTCCCTTGTAGGGTCTAAAAGATCAATCCAGCTGCCTTCACAAAAATTATCCACTTTCGAAAGGCACTTTTCATCCGAATAAAAAACAGAGTACATTTAAGGCACCCCCTCTATTCGACTTTAGCGTCGTTATTATTTTCTCCTTCCGCAGATACGGGTTTAGGTCGATATGAACCGCCGTTCCTCCAAAGACGCTCAATGTTATAGAAAGCTCTCTCTTCTTCAAGGAACAGATGGACAACAACATCGAGAAAATCAAGCAAAATCCAGCTTGCCGTGTCATAGCCCTCCGTATGGGCACACTTAATTCCCTCTTGCTCCAATTTATAGACAACCTCATCTGCGATACCACGGAGGTGTGTGGTAGACGTACCGCTGCAGATTACAAAATAATCCGTTACCACCGTAACATCCTTAGTTTCTATTACTTCTATTTTTTTACCTTTGCGGTCATCAATTATTTGTACAATCTTATCCGCCAAAACCTTTGAATCCATAATTAACCTCCGTTCTTTAGCTTTGCTACAGCCCAATTTCTGGTCTGAATAGTGTTGATATCAAGCTGTTCTCCGCGCTTTATAACCAGCGCCGCCGTCATTTCGCAAGCAAGCTTTATTGCACTGAGCAAGCCTTTTTCGGCAAGCTCATTTCTTATTTTATCAAAAAATTCGCCTTCCCTGTTTTTTTCCGTGTAATCCGACAAAAAAACAATCTGTGCCGTAATCGACATTTCGGGAACGCCCGTCACGTGGCTTCTGATCGCCGCAAGTATCTCGGGATCCTGAACACCATACCGTTCCTTTGCCAAAATTTCACCGGTAAAACCGTGCAAAACTCTGTCGTTAATTCCGCAATAAGCATTGCCGCCGCTGAAATCCTCAAGCTTTACGTTCATCCAATCCAGCTGTAACTTAGTAAGACCTTTTGCACAGTCATGTAAAAGCCCTGCCATATAACATTTTTCGGCATCTGCCCCATAAAGCTCCGCCAGTCTGCGTGCTTCGTCCGCAACACCCAAGCTGTGTATATATTTTTCTTCCGTGAGTCTTTCTCTCAGATCAGCTTTTATCAACTCTTCCGAGACAGGCTCATCAATCTTATAAAGATTTTTTTCTCTGATGTACTCTTCCACCGCAGGCGGTGTTATTTCGGAAATGCTTTCTCCTCTGAAAACCCTCTCCCTTATCTCAGTAGAAGACGCCTCAATCAGCCCTGCTGATTCAAAGCGTTCAATCTCTGCTCCCGCAGCCCTTGCTGTCTGTACGTTTTTTTCGTACACGGCATCATCCTCGCCGGGACGTTTAACTGCAATAAATTTGCAGAGCTTAAAAATCTCTTCGGGTTCCTTCCACTTAAGCAATCCTCCGATTGCATCCGTACCTGCAACGTAATATATCTCGGCACGTTCCTTAGGGTAACTTTTTTCAAGCAAGCTCCGTAATTCCTTCAACGTGTCTACGGTATACGTATATCCACGTCTTTTAATCTCACAATCCCATACGTAAAAACCCGTTTTCCCTGACAATGCCTTGCAGAGCATCTCCGTTCGTATCACACCCGGTGTAACTCTTGCCGCTATCTTATGTGTGGGATTTCCCGCAGGAATATAAATAACCGCATCCAAAGAAAAGGCTGCTTTTATTTCCTCGCCTGCAAAAATATGTCCATTGTGCACAGGATCAAACGTCCCGCCAAGTAAACCAAGCTTCACAACAAAGCAACTCCTTTCTCCAAATATGATGTTTTTTCTCACAACTTCACGGCTTTGCACTAACTACAAGTTCTGTACTACCCTTTATACTCACATCTTATCCGCAGGCACGTAAAGCACCTCTGTCTGCTTCGTGAGCGCCGAGAATAGAGGGATTTTTTCTTAAAAGCAAGCGTCGCTGTACTTAGGTACTGCAGTCGAGCTTTTAAGAAAAGTGTCTGCACACCTTTTCCTCAAGCACAAACCCTCGGCTTTTCACTAACTACAAGTTCTGTACTACCCTTTATACTCACATCTTATCCGCAGGCACGTAAAGCACCGATTCTCGGCGCTCACGCTTAATTACGGAGGCTGTGGATGGGCGCAGGTATTCTTCCGCCTCGCGCAATGAAATCATCACTCTTATACGGATTCACGGGCATTACCGGACCGGATCCCAAAAGGCCGCCAAACTCAACAACATCACCCGTTTTAAGTCCGGGAGCGGGAATAATACGCACAGCGGTAGTTTTATTATTAACCATACCGATAGCAACCTCATCTGCAATAATTCCCGAAACCGTGGAGGCAGTGACATCGCCCGGAACTACAATCATATCAAGGCCTACGGAACAAACGCAGGTCATAGCCTCAAGCTTCTCAAGGCAAAGCGCGCCTGTCTTAACAGCCTCTATCATACCTTCATCCTCACTGACAGGGATAAAAGCACCGCTCAGTCCGCCCACGTGAGATGAAGCCATAACGCCGCCTTTCTTCACTGCATCGTTAAGAAGTGCAAGTGCAGCGGTCGTTCCCGGCGCACCGCAACGTTCAACGCCCATCTCCTCAATAATTCTGGCAACGCTATCGCCTACAGCGGGTGTCGGAGCAAGCGACAAATCAACTATGCCAAACTGAGCGCCAAGTCTTTGACTTGCCTCTTTTGCCACAAGCTGACCCATTCTCGTAATCTTGAAAGCAGTTTTCTTTATGGTCTCTGCAAGAACGGTAAAGTCCTTACCTCTCACCTTTTCTATGGCACACTTCACAACACCGGGGCCGCTCACACCTACGTTAATAACACACCCGGGTTCGCCGACACCGTGGAAAGCACCTGCCATAAAAGGATTATCCTCGGGAGCATTCGCAAATACAACAATACGTGCACAGGATGAACCGCCGCTTTCAGCTGACATTTCAGCGGCTTGCTTTATGAGTACACCCATATCACGTACCGCATCCATGTTTATTCCTGCCTTTGTTGTGCCGACGTTGACACTGCAGCAAATTCTTGACGTTTCAAGAAGGGCCTGCGGAATAGAGGCAATAAGTGCCTTATCAGCATCAGTATAACCTTTGTGAACAAGAGCCGAATATCCGCCCAAAAAATTCACGCCCGTAGCAACAGCCGCTCTCTCAAGAGTTTTTGCCAGCTCGACACATTCCTCGGGTGTAGCATTACCCACCAAAAGAGCCGCAGGAGTAATCGATATTCTTTTATTTACTATCGGAATACCAAGCTCACGTTCAATTGCCTCGCACTCGGGAACCAAACGCGCAGCCTTACGGCAAATTTTCTCGTATACTGCGTCACAAGTATCTTTTATGTTTCCTCTTACACAGTCAAGCAGGTTAATGCCCATTGTAACCGTTCTGATATCAAGATGCTCCTCTTGTATCATTCTTATTGTCTGGGAAATCTCATCTGCAGAAATAAACAAGGCTACTCACCTCCGTTATATTTTATGCATGGAGTTAAAGATTTCGGTATTCTGAATCTGAATTTTAACACCGATATCCTCACCAAGCTTTTGCAAATCTGTATAAATCACGTCAAATGACGTCTTGCTGTCGGAAATATCAACCATAGTAACCATTGTGAAAACATCGTCCATAATCGTCTGACTGATATCAAGAATATTAATATCTTTTTCTGCAAGGTATGCGCTGAGCTTTGCTATAATACCTTTTCTATCGCTTCCCAAAACCGTAATTATTGCTTTCGTCATTTCTTCTGTTTCTCCCTTTCGCAGTTAGTCTTTACTTACTTTAAAATTGCGGCGCAGCCACATTGGGCTGCGCTTGTTGATAGTCCAAAATTATTGACACTTTCCGTCACTGACCGAGGTGCTTAAAGCTTATATTGTTCTCGCTGCACTCTTTAAGAAAAGCGCCTATTTCGTCACTTACTATTTTATTTACGGTAAATTCCGGAACAGAGCCGTCGTATGCACAACGTTCCCAGAATCTTCCGCCGAGCCAACCCGAATTTTTTGCTTCATTTGCAGACTCATCATTAACCGAAGTGTACGTTTTAAACGTAACCCTGTATCCCATGGTTTCAGCAATTTTAAGCATTCTGGGACTGAAGTAATCAAGTCTGCAATACTTCATTCTCTCGTTCTCTCCGAAAAGCTCTCTGTAAGCAGCTTCTACCTTTAAAAGCTCATCAGCAAAATCTTCGGGAGTCATAGCATTAACCGTATTCTCAATATTTTCGGGGCTGGGACCTCTTGAACCTATAATGTGTCCCTCGTCCTTCATTCGCTTAACAAGCTCCGGATTCTCTCTTATATACTGCTCAGTTACAAAGAACGTAGCCTTGGCATTTACACTCTTAAGCGCATCAAGAATATTTGACGTTACACCGTTTTCGTAGTGTGCAATAAACGTAAGATATACCTCTCTCTGGTCTGCATACACGTCGTTTATGAAAATATAGTCAACCACGCTGATAGCATTTTCTACGTCCTTGTTGTTCAGATACGGAACGTTCTGTCCTGAAGGAGATGTTTTAAAGCCGGATGACCAATAATGAAAAGTATTATTTACATCCGCAAAATCCTCGTTGTTTATTTCAGGGAAAACAACAGGGGCATCGGAAGAAGGCTCTTCGGTAGGTCCTTCCGTAGGCACTTCGGTTTCGGGAGCCGAAGAAGCACCGGGCTCCTGAGTTTCAGAAGGATCCTCTGTAGGATTCTCCGCATCCGGAGTCGCATTTCCTTGTGCAGGTGTTTCCGCAGGTTTAACGGTACCCGCAAGCAATGAATCGGTAGACGACGGTATGGGATTCTTTACGGAATCCTTTCCAAAGGCTCCGATCCATATAAGCACCGAAGCAATAAAAAACATTATAACAATGGTAATAAATTGACTTTTTTTCATTTGTGTAAAACACTCTCCTTAAATTAAAAGGGCTCTTTGAAATTTTACCACATAAACGCAATTCTTTGCAAGCAGATTACTCTTATCTGTTAAAATCAAACTCGCAGTTCTTTAAAAATTCACGCGCCATTATCATCGCACCCTTTTCATTGGGATGAACTCTGTCCCAGGCAATGAGAGACGAATGACAGTGTTTAAAGTGCTTGTCATACATAGCCTGAAAATCCACGAAAATGCAGCCGTATTCCTTTGCAAGGCGCGCACAAATCGCAACGTATTCATCCATTCTGGCTCTCATAAGGTCATCACGATTAGGCTCCATGTAATAAGGCGACAGCAAAAACACGCCCTTCACTCCGCGTTCCAAGCATGAAGTAATTATCTTTCTGAGGTTTTCCTCATATTTTTCCGGGTATACGTGGCAGCCGGGAATAGCGGGGCTGTCAAACTGTCTCCAAACGTCGTTAATTCCGATGCAGACAGAAACCCACTGGGGATTACAGGGAAATACGTCGCGATCCATACGAGCGAGCAAATCGGAGCTGGTATTTCCGCTTATGCCGGCATTGACAACGCGAACCTTAAGCTCGGGATAGCAACAAGAAATAAGGTTGTCTATCATGCGAACGTATCCGTGTCCCAAATTATCAAAAAAACTGTCACCTACGGGCTGTGCACTGCCCATATCGGTAACAGAGTCGCCTGCAAAAACTATACAATCCATATCGTTAAAAATCATAATAAAATCCTCACTTATCCTTTCATAATAAAGCTTTACCGCAATTATATTACCTGCCGCCGACGGTGTCAAGTTCTTATTAAGTTTCACCTTCCGAAACAAAAGCATTAAATACTTGAAAAATCGTAGCAGAACAACTATAATATATACATTAAAACACAGTAGCGGAGGAAGCACCAATGAGCGAAAGAAAAAAATACACCATAAATATTAACGGAAATAAATACCCGATTATTACAGACGAGTCCGAAGAGTATATAAACAAAGTCGAATATTATATCAATACCCGCATAAGAGATTCAAAAACCAGGACAGGCATGCATCTTCCCGATTCCACTACTCTTGCAATGCTTGCTATAGGAACAACAGACGAGCTTTTTAAAACACAAAAGCAGTTTAACAGTATAAAGGCAGATGCAGAAAAACTTATGCAGGAATATGATAAGGTATGTGCCGAAAATAAGGAATACATTGAACAAATAGGAGCGCTTGAAGCCCAGATTGACGAGCTTAAATCAAAAATCTTTCAGCTTCAGGCAAAGCTTTGATAAGACATGAATTCGAATGACTCTTTAAAAAAACAAGTCCCCGAGCTGCTCTCTCCCGCAGGAGGAACAGAATCCTTTATTGCCGCCGTGCAAAACGGAGCAGATGCAGTGTACATGGGACTTTCTTCATTTAATGCACGTGCCTCTGCGCAGAATTTCACCACGGAAAATCTCGCAGAGCATATTTCTTATGCACACGTAAGGGGCGTAAAGGTATATATAACGCTTAATACCCTCGTAAAAACGTCCGAGCTTGCAAATGCAATATCACTTGCGCGTGAAGCAGATTGTGCCGGAGCAGATGCCTTTATCGTTCAGGATTTGGGGCTTGCTTCAAGGCTTGGCGGGAAAATCAAAGCACCCCTGCACGCAAGCACCCAGGCCAGCGTATACAATATCGAAGGACTCCGTAAAATAAAAGAACTCGGTTTTACCAGAGCCGTATTGGCAAGAGAGCTCTCCTTAAACGAGATAGCCGAGCTTTCTTCCGCACAAATTATGGAAACAGAGGTTTTTTGTCACGGAGCACTATGTATGTCATATTCGGGTCAGTGTATGCTCAGTCGTTTTACAAGCGGAAGAAGCGGAAACAGAGGAACCTGCTCACAGCCGTGCAGACTGAAATATTCACTGCTTACAGACAAAGAAAAAAACTTTTCACACCTTCTCAGTCCGTCGGATCTGTGTTCTCTTTCCTATATGCGAGAGCTGATAGGCACGGGAGTGTCTTCCCTTAAAATCGAAGGACGTTTAAAGTCCCCCGAGTACACCTCCGCAGTCACGAGAATTTACCGAAAAATAATTGATAACCCACAAGCTCTTTCGCAGGACGATATTGACGATCTTACCGTAATTTTCAGCCGCGGAGGCTTTTGCAGCGGACACCAGCTCGGAAAAATGCCGCTTTCAGCAATTACGTGGACGACACCCGGAAAAACAGGGCTTTCTGCCGGCAAAGCGCTCGGAAATGCCAAAACCGTAAAAGGTCCCGTAAGTCTTTACGAAATTGAAGTTTCCGCAACCAAAACGCTTCGGAAAGGTGACGGAATAACTTTTAATGCAGACAGCGAAGCAGGCGGCGTCCTTAACGTAATTAAAGTCTCAGGAACCGTTACAGACAGCGTACCACCGAATAAAACCGCAACACTTTTAATCGCGGGAAAACCGCCTCATTTTAAGAACGCAAAATCCGACAGAGGATTTTACAAAACATACGATGAAAAGCTTTATGCAGAGCTGAAAAAAAGCTTTGCTCCGGGGGCTGAATTTAAGAGAATTCCGCTAAAGGGAGTATTTACCATCAGCGACGGACCCCCCGCATCCTTTACTCTTTCCGAC
>JAZPZG010000004.1:0-2175 GCA_045544575.1 Clostridia bacterium | reverse complement strand
TTTACAGACCGTAAGACTTTATGAAAAAGCTTTTGAGTATGCGGATTTGCAGTCGGGAGATTACTTGCTCGATCTTTTTTGCGGTATAGGAACTATCGGTATTTTCTTTGCAAATAAAGCAAAAGAACGTGGCTTTGAAATTAAAAAGCTTCTCGGAATTGAATATACGCCCAAGGCTGTTAAAGACGCCGAGCTGAATGCTGAGATAAACGGTATTTCCGATATTGCAGGGTTTAAAGCAGGCGATGCGGAAAAGGTGCTTTCGCAAATATCTACGCAGCTCGCTACCGAAAAGCCGGACGTTATTGTTGTTGACCCGCCGCGAAAAGGACTTGCTCCTTTTGTTATTGAGGCGGTATGTGCATGTAATCCTCGCATTGTTGTATACGTATCATGTAACCCGGCGACGCTTGCTCGTGATTTGAAGCGTTTTGACGAGCTTGGATATAAGACAAAGAAAGTTTGTCCCGTGGATATGTTCCCTCATACGGAGCATGTGGAGACGGTTGTTTGTTTAAATAAAGAGCCGTCGGCTGACTGATAGATTTTAATTATATAAGGGAATACCCTGAGATGATTAATATCGCTGCCTCGTGGTTTGATGAAAAAAGAGTGCGTTAGGGTTTTCTATCGCAGGGATTATAAGTAAAGAGAATAAGTGAATTTAAAAATATGAGAGTAAATTGTTCTTCAAAAAAAATGAAATGTGGGGGCTGTACGTGTATTGACTTGCCGTATGAAGCTCAGCTCGAAAAGAAAAAAGCCTTTGCGGATAATTGCTTGAAGGAATTTGGAAAGACCGAATGTATTATCGGTATGGAGCATCCGTTTAATTATCGTAATAAGGCTATTTCTACATTTGCTACAGGAGATAGAGGCGTTCTTATAAACGGTATATATGAGCAAGCCTCGCATCGTGTGGTAAAAGCCGAAGACTGTCTTTTACAGGATAAAAGGATAAACGAGATTATTAAGAGTGTTCGGTTTGCCGCTTCAAAGTGTAAATATAAGGCCTACAATGAAGATACGGGAACAGGCTTGTTAAGACATGTTGTGGTAAGACGCGGAGCAAAAAGCGGGGAGGTATCCGTAACGGTCGTTACTCCCTCAAAGTTTTTGCCGGGTTACAGAGATTTTGTGAAGCTGGTGCGTAATGCATGTCCTGATGTCGTAACAATTGTGCAAAATATTAATCCTACAAGCACAAGTGCTGTTTTGGGAAATACGGAAAATATTCTTTTCGGCAAGGGCTATATAACAGACGAGCTGTGCGGAAAAAGGTTTAATATCAGTTCACGCGCTTTTTATCAGGTGAATTCCGTGCAAACAGAAAAATTATATGAATTAGCGGCGGAATTTGCGGGACTTAGCGGCAAGGAAAGCATAATAGATGCATATTGCGGAATCGGAACGATAGGAATTTCCGTTAGTGACAAATGCAAATCTGTTCTCGGTATTGAGTTGAATGCCGATGCCGTAAAAAATGCAAAAGAGAATGCCAAGCAAAACAATTGCGCTAACGTATCTTTCCTTTGCGGCGATGCAGGCAAGGTAATGTCACAGCTTGCTTCAGAGGGCAAGAAAGCTGATGTGGTATTTATGGACCCTCCGCGCGAGGGTTCAACCGTTGAATTCATGAAATCGGTTATTTCGTTTTCTCCCCGGAAAATTGTATACATATCCTGCAACCCTCAAACTCAGGCACGTGATTTGAAATTTTTTGCAAAGCACGGCTACAACGTGGAGCGTATGGTTGCTGTCGACATGTTCCCGCATACGGAGCATGTGGAAACAGTTGTTCTATTGAGTAGGGAAAAGGTCGACGATTATATCCGCATTGCGGTTCATACGAAGGATTTGGAGGCATCACAAGAACAGTAGTCTGACATACTATTTTGCGTTAGGAGGGACAAGAGTTGGAAGATAGCAGAATTATAGAAGCACATAAATTTTGTTCCAAACATAAAAAAGCATTGTTGAATGACCAAAAGTGCGGCTGCTTCTTTTGTTTAAAGATTTTTGATCCAAAGGAAATAACAGACTGGATTGAAGACACAGAAGGAACAGCAATCTGTCCTTATTGTAATGTTGATTCTGTCATAGGGGAAAGTTCGGGTTTCCCTATGACAAAAGAGTTCCTATCAAAGATGAATGAGTATTGGTTTTAATAAAACT
>JAZPZG010000003.1:0-22013 GCA_045544575.1 Clostridia bacterium | reverse complement strand
TTCTTGTCTTCCTAAGACCGCTTGGCCTCCGACTTCGTTTGCTGTCTGAATTTAGAAAGTGCGGCTTTGTTGCTGATCTCGTCTGCCCCGTATCAATTAATTTCTGCCATGGTCCTTATCGCTGCTGCAGGTGTTGCCGCCGCTCATTGCAGAATAAGGGAGAAATACGCAGTGTATGTTGCTGAGATGACAGTGCTGGCAATAATTGCAGTGCTTTCTGTGCTTCTTGACCTGTACATAAAGTGCTTGTAAAATTTACAAAAATTGTACAGAAAAAGGGTCTTCTAAAGCAAAAAAAAGTTGACTAAAGCCATAATAAGGGATATACTAAAGTTTAGGAATATATTTAAGGAGGATTCTTATTTATGGCAAGAAAAATGAAGACCATGGACGGAAACAGCGCAGCTGCTCACGTCTCATATGCCTTTACCGATGTTGCTGCTATATATCCTATCACTCCTTCTTCCAATATGGCAGAAGAGACTGATAAGTGGGCTGCAGCAGGTAAGAAAAATATTTTCGGAGAAACAGTTAAAGTTACGGAGATGCAATCCGAGGCCGGTGCTGCAGGTGCAGTTCACGGATCGCTCGCATCAGGTGCCCTCACTACTACTTACACGGCATCACAGGGCTTGCTTCTCATGATTCCTAATATGTATAAAATTGCAGGTGAGCTTTTGCCTAACGTTATTCACGTTACAGCAAGAACTCTCGCTACACACGCTCTCTCCATTTTCGGTGACCACAGTGACGTTTATGCATGCCGTCAGACAGGTTATGCTATGCTTTCATCTGCAAGTGTTCAGGAAGTTATGGACCTCGGTGCAGTAGCTCACCTTTCAACCATCAAGGGCCGTGTTCCTTTCCTTCACTTCTTTGACGGTTTCCGTACATCTCATGAAATTCAGAAGATTGAGGTATGGGATTACAATGACCTCGAGGAAATGCTTGATAAGGACGCTGTTAAGCGTTTCAGAGATAATGCACTCAACCCTGAGCACCCTGTGCTTCGCGGTACTGCACAGAACTCTGATATCTTCTTCCAGGCTCGTGAAGCTTCCAATAAGTTCTACACAGCTATGCCTGAGATTGTTGAAGAATATATGAATAAGGTTAATGCAAAGATCGGCACTAACTACAAGCTTTTCAACTACTACGGTGCTCCCGATGCAGAGCGTGTTATTATCGCTATGGGTTCTGTTTGTGAGACTCTCGAAGTGACTATCGACTACCTCGCAGCAAAGGGCGAGAAGGTTGGTCTCGTAACAGTTCACCTTTACAGACCTTTCTCAGTGAAGCATTTGCTCGCTGCTATTCCTGAGACTGTTAAGTCAATTTCCGTACTTGACCGTACAAAAGAGCCCGGCTCTGTCGGTGATCCTCTTTATCTTGACGTTGTTGCAGCTCTCAGAAACACAAAGTTTGAGAATGTTCCCGTATATGCAGGTCGTTACGGTCTTGCATCCAAGGACACAACTTCTGCCCAGATGGTTGCTGTATTTGACAACATGGCAGAAAAAGAGCCTAAGAAAGTATTCACTGTAGGTATTGTTGATGACGTTACAAATCTCTCTCTTGAGATTAAGGATCCTAACCTCGACACAACTCCTGCCGGAACTACTTCATGTAAGTTCTGGGGTCTTGGATCTGACGGTACCGTTGGTGCAAATAAGAACTCCATTAAGATTATCGGTGACAATACCAACATGTACGCTCAGGGTTACTTTGCTTACGACTCAAAGAAGTCGGGTGGTATTACCGTATCTCACTTGCGTTTCGGTGAGAAGAAGATTAAGTCCACATATCTCGTAAACAGAGCAGACTTTGTTGCTTGCCACAATCCTTCTTACGTAGATAAGTACGAGATGGTTCAGGACGTTAAAGAAGGCGGAACGTTCCTTCTTAACTGCCACTGGAGCGTAGAGGAGCTTGACAAGATTCTTCCTGCAGCTATGAAGCGTTACATTGCTGAGAATAAGATTAATTTCTACACAATTGACGCTACTAAGGTTGCTAAAGAAATATTCAAGAACGGTTCCAGAATCAATACTATCATGCAGTCTGCATTCTTCGTTCTTGCACAGATTATTCCTACAGAGAAGGCTGTTACTCTTATGAAAGAGGCTGCTTACAGATCCTTCAGCAAGAAGGGTGAGGAAATTGTTAACATGAACTATGCAGCTATTGACGCAGGTCTTACTGCTGTTGTTAAGGTTGACGTTCCCGCTTCTTGGGCAGATGCTTCTGATGACGATAAGGCTGCTAAGGTTGCTACAGGAGACAGAAAAGAGCTCGTTGACTATATCAACGGAATTCTTACACCTGTTAATGCACAGCAGGGTGACAAGCTTCCTGTTTCTGCATTTGTTGATTATGCAGACGGTACTTCACCTCTCGGCAGTGCTGCTTACGAGAAGAGAGGTACGGCAGTAGACGTTCCTTCTTGGGATCCTACAAACTGTATCCAGTGTAACTTCTGTTCTTACGTATGTCCTCATGCTGCTATCAGACCTTTTGTATACAATGAAGAAGAGTCCAAGGCACTTCCTGAGGGAACACCTATGAAGCCTATGACCGGTATGCCCGGATATAACTTCGCGATTGTTGTTACTCCTTACGACTGCGTAGGCTGCGGTTCTTGTGCAGCTGTTTGTCCCGGTCTTAAGGGCAACAAGGCTCTTACAATGAAGCCTTTTGAGACACAGGCTGAGGTTCAGAAGGTATTTGATTATTCAGTTAAGCTTGCTCCAAAGGCTGACGTTCTTGAGAAGTTTAAGCCTACAACAGTTAAGGGCAGCCAGTTCAAACAGCCCTTACTCGAATTCTCCGGCGCTTGTGCAGGCTGCGGTGAGACACCTTATGCAAAGCTCGTTACACAGCTCTTCGGCGACAGAATGTATATTGCAAACGCTACAGGTTGTTCTTCTATTTGGGGCGGTTCCGCACCTGCGGCTCCTTACACCGTTAACCATGAGGGTCACGGTCCTGCTTGGCAGAATTCTCTCTTTGAAGATAATGCTGAGTTCGGTCTCGGTATGTACCTTGGTGTAACCGCAAGACGTGAGAGAGTTGCTTCTATCCTCACAAAGCTTGCTGAGACAGAGGCTCCTGCTGATGTTAAGGCTGCTGCAGAGGCTTGGATTGCTAATATGGAAGAGGCTGAGGCTTCTAAGACTGCTTCTGTTGCTCTCGTTGCTGCTGTTGAGGCTGCTAAGGCTACAGATGCTGCAAACGCTGAGGCTTATGAAGAAGTTCTTGCTGCTAAGGACATCCTTGCTAAGAAGTCATTCTGGATCTTCGGTGGTGACGGATGGGCTTACGATATCGGTTTCGGCGGTCTCGACCACGTAATCGCTTCCGGTAAAGACGTTAACATTCTTGTATTCGATACAGAGGTTTACTCTAACACAGGCGGACAGGCTTCTAAGTCTACTCCTGTAGGTTCAGTTGCTCAGTTTGCTGCAGCAGGTAAGGGTGTTAAGAAGAAGGATCTCGCAGGTATTGCTATGAGCTACGGCTATGTTTATACAGCACAGATTGCTATGGGCGCTGATTACAATCAGTGTATCAAGGCATTCAACGAGGCTGAGAGCTATCACGGTCCTTCAATCGTTATCGCTTACGCTCCTTGTATCAACCACGGTATCAAGGTTGGTATGGCAAACTGTATGGCAGAAGAGAAGAACGCTGTAGCTGCAGGCTACTGGCACCTCTTCAGATTTGATCCTCGTCTCGCTGAGGAAGGCAAGAATCCTTTCACACTTGACAGTAAGGCTCCTTCTGCAAACTACAAGGACTTCATCTTGGGTGAGAACCGTTACAGAAGACTCCTTGCAGAGTTCCCTGAAAGAGCTTCCGTACTCTTCGAGCAGGCTGAAAAGCAGGCTTCTGAGAAGTACGAGCATCTTACAAAGCTTGCACAGGATTGATTTTAAGTCCGTTTAATGAAATAATCTTAAAATAAAGTGATTGCCTTAAAGTCTGAAAAACAAGGACTTTAAGGCAATTTGCTTTGTATAAAGGAACCATCCGGCCGCACAGCGGCCGGATGGTTCCTTTAAAACTAATTATGATTTACTCAGATAAAAAAGATTTTATGGCAGCGATTGTTTCATCGCTTATAACGTGTTCTATTTTGCAAGCATCCTTTGAAGCAACTTCTTTTTCTACACCGATACGTGCTAAAAAATCAGTTAAAAGATTGTGTCTTTCAAAAATTTTCTCGGCAGCATCTTTGCCGCTCTCGGTAAGAATAAGAAATCCGTCTTTTGAAACGGTAAGATGTCCGCTTTTTTTCAGCAAGCCGACTGCGCGACTTACACTTGGTTTTGAATATCCCATGTGTTCGGCAACATCTATGCTTCTCACAAAAGCCGATTTTTGCGAAAGAATATGAATGGTTTCAAGATACATTTCCGCAGATTCATGTAAACTCATCATAAACTCCTCCTTGAATGAATATCTTTATTTTATCATTACTTTGCGAAGTTTTCAAGGATGCGGAATGTTTTTTTATAAATTTTGCAAAAAAGGGTTGACAAATGAGCAAATGAATGGTAGTATTTACAAGTGGTTAGCAGATGCTAATCGAAATTTTAAGGAGAGAGTTAGCATTGTCTAATTCTTTTTCTAATAAAGCTTTCAGCAGGAGATGCTTATGACTTTAAGAGATGCCGAGGAAGGAAAGGTATATATTATTTCTTCTATTGAGACAGATGATGAGGAGCTTGATTCTTTCTTGTTTTCTTTGGGATGCTACAGCGGAGAGCCTATTACCGTGGTTCAGCACATAAAGGGCGGCTGTGTGGTTTCAATAAAGGATGCAAGATATAATATTGATAATCAATTGGCAGAAGCTATTATCATATAACTGTTTTGATGTGAATATAGAATTCCATCGGTTATTTTTTGAAGCTTAGGTAGCCTTTGCTAACTAGGGCTTGAAAGTTTATTTTACTACATATACAGTACTAAATTTACAGGGAGGAAAAACATGAGAATTGCACTTGCGGGAAATCCGAACAGCGGAAAGACGACTATGTTTAACGCTCTTACGGGAAGTAATGAGAGAGTCGGAAACTGGGCGGGTGTTACCGTTGAAAAGAAGGAACATACTATAAAGAAAGGCATTTATTCGGGGAACGAGCCGTTGGTTGCCGTTGACCTTCCCGGTGCTTATTCAATGTCTCCTTTTACTTCGGAAGAAAGTATTACAAGCTCCTATGTAAAAAAAGAAAATCCTGATGCGATAATTAACATAGTTGACGCTACCAATCTCAGCCGAAGCCTGTTTTTTACTACTCAGCTTTTAGAGCTTGGGATCCCTGTTGTAGTTGCACTTAACAAGGCGGATATTAATAAGAAAAAAGAAACTGTAATTGACACTGCAGCTCTTTCGGAAAAACTCGGTTGTCCTGTAATTGATACGGTTTCAACATCAGCATCCGGTTTGAAAGACGTTGTTAAGGCTGCTGTTGCATTAAAGGGGAAAGGTCAAGTTGCCCCCTATACCCAGAGCACAATAGATCTTTCTGACAAGGCCTCTGTAGTTGCAGCGGATAAGAAGCGTTTTGAATTTGTAAACGGTGTTGTGGCTTCGGTAGAGAAGCGTAAGGTGCTTACAAGAGAAAAAAATTATCAGGATAAAATCGATAAGGTTCTTACTAATAAGTGGCTCGGTATTCCGATTTTTGCGGTTGTAATGTTCCTCGTATTTTGGATTTCTCAGGTAGGTCCCGGCGTATGGATAGCAGACCTTTTGGTAGGTTGGCTTGAGGCAGGCCAGGAAGCACTGGGCGGTCTTATGGAAGGCGCTTCGCCGATTCTTTATGAGCTCCTTATAAACGGTGTTATCGGCGGTGTAATTGCAGTTATCGGCTTTTTGCCGCTCGTAATGGTAATGTACTTCCTCATTGCTTTGCTTGAAGATTGCGGCTATATGGCGCGCGTTTCAGTAGTGCTTGATCCTATATTTAAAAAAGTAGGTCTTTCGGGTAAGTCGGTAATTCCTTTTGTTATCGGAACCGGCTGTGCAATTCCCGGTGTAATGGCGTGCAGAACCATCCGTAATGAAAGAGAGAGAAGAGCAACGGCTATGATTACACCTTTTATGCCATGCGGCGCAAAGCTTCCTGTTATTGCTCTTTTTGCCGGCGCATTTTTTAATGATGCTCCTTGGGTAGGTCCCTTGATGTATTTCGTAGGTATTGTAATTATTCTCCTGTGTGCTTTGCTTGTGAATAAAATTACATGCTACAAGCACAGAAAATCATTCTTTATTATGGAATTGCCCGAGTATAAGGTTCCCTCCCTTTGGAGAGCCTTTCTCTCAATGTGTCAGCGCGGTTGGGCGTACATAGTAAAAGCAGGTACAATTATTCTTCTTTGTAATACTGCAGTTCAGATTATGCAATCACTTAACTGGAAGCTTCAATATGTTGAGGAGGGCCTTGAAAATACGTCAATTCTTGCAAGCATAGGAACTCCCGTTGCATACGTAATAGCTCCTATAGTGGGTATCGTTTCATGGCAGCTTGCCGCTGCTGCGGTTACAGGCTTTATTGCAAAAGAGAACGTTGTCGGAACTCTTGCGGTTTGCTTTGCAATTACTAATCTTATTAACGTTGATGAGCTAGTGTTGGAAGGCGAAGCTTCACTTGTTGTAGATGCTTTCGGTATAACGACTGTTGCGGCGCTTGCATATCTTATGTTTAACCTTTTCTCACCTCCTTGCTTTGCGGCAATGGGAGCTATGAACTCAGAGATTAAGAGCAGAAAATGGTTCTGGGGCGGTATTGCGCTACAGTTCGGAGTTGGATACACAATAGGTTTCCTAGTATATTTCTTCGGTACGTTGTTTACGGGTGCAAGCTTCGGCAGTGCGTGGATGCCTGTTGTCGGCTGGATAATATTTGCCGTTATCGTTGCAATCGTTACCGCTGTTTGCATCAATGCCGACAGAAAATTCAAGAGAGAATATGCACTCGGTAAAAAATAATTAAGGGGTTTGATTATGGAAAATTTCATCATCATCGCAATAGTTTTAATAATTGTGGGTCTTGCGGGTTTCTACGTTTACAAGGCAAAGAAAAGCGGCAAGAAGTGTATTGGCTGTCCCGATTCAGGCTCTTGTTCTTCATGTGGAGGTTCTTGCGGCTGCTGCGGCGGATGTAATACGTCAGATGGTGACTTGAAGTATTGATTTTTCAGCTCTTAAAATAAAAATGATAAAAGCCTTGGATGTTTTCGTCATAGGAAACTTCCAAGGCTTTTATATACGAATTGAACAACAAAACAGTACCTGACTCTAAGCTTTGCTTTCAGGCAGGCGTTGTTTCACTTTTTTCTTTTCTTCTTTTCTTTTTTTTCTTGTTTTTTTAACTGTATCGGTAGGTCCGTGTTTTCAAGTTCCGAACTATCTGCATAGAGCTTTGCTTCTCGTGCATTTATAATTGAAATAAAGGCGTTTTTATCGTGAGTATCAATTATCTTGCGGATAGCTCCGAGCTGTTTATTGTAAACGACGCACAAAAGTACACTTACGTTATTTCCCGTATACATTCCCGTTCCGTTTAGCTTTGTAACGCCTCTGCCAAGCTTTTCTATTATGTCGCGGCTTATTTCTTCAGGTTTATTTGTAATAATATAAAGATGCTTTGCATAGTTAATACCTGCTTCGACAACGTCGATTACCTTGGATGATACAAAAGCAATAATTGCGGAGTAAAATGCTGCACTAAGACTGTTGTATGTGATTGCTACAAACACAAGAAGCAGTGCATCTAAAAACAAGACGAGTTGTCCTATTGAAAGCCATTTTACTTTGTTCTGGAGTAATCTTGCCAAAATATCCGTGCCACCCGTTGTCGCTCCGCCCCTAAATATAAGACCGTAGCCAACGCCCGTAAGAACACCTCCTACGATGGCAAAAAGAAGTCTGTCGCCGTCTGTCTTTGTAACGTCGTAGTATCGGTTTATAAAAGGCATTAACTGTTCTATGATGTCAATGGCAACGGAATAAATAACAGTACCTGCGAGACTGCCAAATACAAATTTTTTTCCGAGTATTAAAAAGCCGGCAATAAAAAGCGGAATGTTGAGAAGTAAAATCATAACACCGATAGGTAAGACACCATTACTTACCGTATGAATAAGCGAGGCAACACCCGATATTCCGCTCGGAGCCATATTAAGCGGAGAGATAAAAACGTTCAAGCCTACTCCCGTAAGGACAGAGCCCGCAACAATAAAGGATAATCTTTTTAAAACCGTAAAAAAATTACGCCAAAAATTTTTCATGGTAAAATTCCTCTCGTTTTCTGTTTTATAAAAAGACACAACCTGTAAGCAAGATATTTCTCGTTTTGCAGGCTGTGTCAATGTTTTTTTTCAGATAGTGCGGAAGCCTTTTATTATTCTTCCTCGGGAGATTCCCAATTATGATAAACGTCAATTACGTCGTCATTGTCCTCAAGTCCGTCAAGAAGCTTTTCAATCTGCATAAGCTGCTTTTCATCGCTGAGTGTCTGATAGTTCTGGGGAATCATTGTAACCTCTGCGGTTTCAAAAACATAACCTTTTGCTTCGAGAGCATCACGCACCTCGGAGAAAGCAGAGGGGTCGGTTGTTATCTCAAAGGTCTCTTCAGTTGATGTGAAATCATCTGCACCTGCATCGAGTACGTCCATCATAAGTGCTTCTTCGTCAATTGAACCGTCGTTTTCTATGATAATGAGACCCTTCTTGTCAAACATGAAAGAAACACATCCCGTAGAACCGAGATTTCCGCCGAATTTATCAAAAACGTGACGAACGTCTGCTGCAGTACGGTTTCTGTTATCGGTAACTACCTGAACGATAACTGCAACTCCGCCGGGGCCGTAGCCTTCGTAGCGGATTTCTTCAATATTGTCGCTGCCGCCTTCACCGCTGGCTTTCTTTATGCTTCTCTGAATATTATCATTAGGCATGTTTGCTGCCTTGGCTTTGGAAATGACATCCTTAAGCTTCGCATTATTGTCCGGATTGGGACCGCCGTCACGTACAGCTATCTGAATTTCTTTTCCGAGCTTTGTAAAAATTTTACCCTTTTGTGCATCTGCAGCACCTTTTTTTCTCTTTATATTTGCCCATTTTGAATGTCCTGACACAAAAATAACCTCCGTTTGTATACTTTATAACAATATCAGCGGATAGATTATATTACATATCGGGTGGAAATGCAAGCCTGTCAGCGTGAAAAATCGACCTCTTGATTTGAAGGTGTTGATTTAAAAATGTGAATCGTTTATAATTTAAATCGCAGAGGGGAGGTAGGATATGAAGCTTCGTACTGAAATAAGCAGTCATTTGTCGGCAGATGAGGAAGAGATTGTAATCAGCTGTAAAGAGCGCTCTTCGAAGATAATGTTGCTTGAAAGTCTGATTGAGAATGTTATTAATGAGGAGGCAGAGCTCGTTCTTACCTTACAAGACGCGGAGTACTACGTGCCTAAAAAATCTGTTTTGTTTTTTGAAACATATGACGGAAGGGTTACTGCACATACTGCGGATGCAATGTACTATACCGAGTACAAGCTGTATGAGCTTGAAAAGATTATGCCGAGCTTTTTTGTGAGGGTGTCAAAGTCATGTATACTTAACACCTTAGCTGTCTCTTCGATCAGACGAAATCTTGCGGGAGCAAGTGAGGTGTACTTTAAGGGAAGCACTAAAAAGGTCTATGCATCACGTTCGTATTATAAGCAGTTAAAAGACAGAATTTACGAAATGAGGTTTTGAAAATGAAAAAGAAAAATTATTTTTGGGGCATTGCATTTATTGCGGCAGCCGTTTTAATAGTAGTAGGAGCACTCTCCGAGACTTTCGGTTGGTTTGAGCTTCCGGTGATGAAAATAGCGGTTGGGGCATTTCTTGTATGTATTTTGATTAATGAACTTATTAAGGGGAAAATCAGCAGAATCTTCTTTCCGTTGGCATTTATTTTCATGCTTTTCGAAAGTGAAATTGCAGGACTTTGTAATATCAGCGAGACTGACTTTGTGTCAAACTGGACAGTGCTGCTCAGTGCATTGTTTCTTACCATAGGAACTGCTATTTTAACAAAAAAGTTCGCCGTTTCCGTAACGTCACTGAAAAAAACAGGCGGCAAAAACAGCTTCGGACATATAGAAAAGTATATCGATTGCGGTGAGTTTTCTTATGAAGCCGTAGAGAACAATTTCGGCCGCTGTGACATATTTTTTGAGAATACCGACATGTTTTGCAGCGGAGCGGAATTACGTATTGAAAATAATTTCGGATATATGGAAATTAACGTTCCGTCCTCTTGGACGGTAAGGTCCGAAATTGTCGATGCATTTGCGGCAAGCAGTGTCAATAGATCCGCAGACAGTGGATTGGTTCTTAAGATTACAGGTGAAAATAATTTCGGAAATGTGGTAGTTTCCTCATGTGACGAATGATAGACAGATTTTAAACAGAGTGAAGAATAATGGCTGAAAAGTTGAGTTATATTACAATAGAAAAAAAGGCAAGGGCAGAGTTTATTGAGAAGCGTTCAAGGTTTATAGGCAGTATTATGCCTGTAAATACGGAACAAGAGGCTATTGCCTTTGTAAACAAAATACGTTCCGAATTTCCTGATGCAAGGCACAACGTATATGCATATAACGTTGTTGAAAACGGTATTACGTCACGGAGATATTCGGATGACGGGGAGCCGCAGGGAACGGGCGGAATGCCTGTGCTTGACGTTCTTTTAAAGCAGAATATTGAAAACGCAGCTATTGTTGTGACTCGTTATTTCGGTGGGGTTCTTTTAGGTGCGCCCGGACTTACGAGAGCTTACGGAAGGGGTGCATCCCTTGCGGTACAGGAGGCAGGCTTGCTTAATATGGAGCTCTGCCGTGAGGTGTCTGCGGTTGTGGACTATTCAGCATACGGAAAAATACAAAAAGCTCTTGAAAACTACAAATGTATAATAAATCCGCCCGAATTCGGAGCGGACGTCACCATGAAAGTGATTGTTCCCGTAGCCGATGTCGAGCGGATTGAAAGAGATATTACAGATATTACTTCAGGTGTTTGCGATATCTCTCTTGGAGATAAAGCGTTTTATAATATAAAATGAAGCCAATGAACAAGCAAAGGCAAGAAGAATACCACCTAAGATATCAGTGGGGAAGTGTACGAAAAGGTACAGTCTTGAAAAGGCGATAAGCGCCGCAAGGACAAGTGCCGGTACGCCCCACTTTTTATTATTCCAAAAAATTGCAAGAGCAGCATTAAATGATGCGAGCGTATGTCCCGATGGGAAGGAATAATCGTGCGGTATGTCTATAAGGAGAGTTTCAGGACTTATAAGCGCGCTGTCATAGTAAAAAGGTCGCATTCTTTGGAAAACGTTTTTTAATATAAGGTTTCCGAATATAAGTCCCAATACAAGGGCGAGTCCCATGCAAATACCTGTCTTGCGTGTCTTCTTAAAGAAGAGTAACACCACGGCAAGTATTATCCAAAAGAGTCCCGCATCACCTAAGTGCGTTATAGTTTCAAACAGCACGTCGCAAAATTTGCAGCCCAAAAGATTTTGTATTCCGTTTAAAATTTGTATTTCGAATTGAGCCATTTGTAGTATCCTTATTTGCTTTATTGATTACTTATTGTAAGAGTCTCTTAAACCGACGATACTGTTAAAGGTGTTCTCGTTTTTCGTATCCATACAGAAATATCCCATACGTACAAACTGGAACTTGTCGCCGGGCTTTGCTTCTGCAAGAGATGCTTCAAGCTTGCAGCCTGTAAGCTTTTTAAGAGAGTCGGGGTTAAGGTAATCGTTATACGTCTCGTTCTCGCCGATATCGGAAAGATTGGGAATTGTAAAGAGTCTGTCATACATCATGAGGTTTGCATCGATAGCGTGCTCTTTGCTTACCCAGTGAATTGTACCCTTAACCTTTCTTCCGTCAGCGGGCATTGCGTTTCTTGTTTCAAGGTCTGCCTCGCAAAGTATTCTCGTGATATTTCCGTTCTCATCCTTTTCGATGTCTGTACACTTAACGATATAAGCACCCATAAGGCGAACCTCGCCGCCGGGCTTCATACGGAAAAATTTAGGAATGGGATTTTCCATAAAGTCGGAGCGGTCTATGTAAAGCTCTCTTGTAAAGGGAAGCTTTCTGACTCCTGCCTCGGGGTCGTTAGGATTGTTAGCAACCTCAAAGTATTCGCACTTATCCTCGGGGTAATTGGTAACGGTAACTCTTACGGGATCTGCTACGGCGATTCTTCTGAGAGCTGAGGTGTTAAGCTCGTCTCTTATGCAATGCTCAAGCATTTCAATGTCAACCAGTGAGTATACCTTTGCAATACCTGCGTTTCGTACAAAAGTAAAGATGGAAGACGGTGTGTATCCGCGTCGCCTTAAACCGCAGATAGTAGGCATTCTGGGGTCATCCCAGCCGTCAACCGCACCTGTTTCAACGAGATGTCTTAAATAGCGCTTGCTCATTACCGTATAGGTAACGTTGAGTCTTGCAAACTCTCTTTGGATGGGCTTCTTTTCAAAACCGATATTGTCTATGACCCATTCGTAAAGAGGTCTGTGGTTCTCAAATTCAAGAGAGCAGAGGGAGTGTGTGATTCCTTCAAGTGCATCCTGAATGGGGTGTGCATAGTCGTAAAGCGGGTAAATACACCACTTGTTTCCCTGGCGATGGTGGTTCTGGTGACATACACGGTAAATGATGGGGTCTCTCATATTAATATTGGGAGAAGCCATGTCGATTTTTGCACGGAGTGTACGTGTGCCGTCCTCAAACTCGCCGTTTTTCATGCGTTCAAAAAGGTCGAGGTTTTCTTCTACGGTTCTGTTTCTGTAAGGGCTGTCTTTTCCGGGCTGTGTAAGAGTTCCTCTGTACTCTCTGATTTCCTCGGATGAAAGGTCACAGACATATGCCTTGCCGTCCTTTATAAGCTTTACGGCAAATTCATAGCACTTATCAAAATAATCTGAGCCGTAGAAAATACCGCCCGTGGGCTTTGCGCCGAGCCAGAGAAGATCTTCTAAAATCGATTCTACGTACTCGGTGTCTTCTTTCTCGGGGTTAGTGTCATCGTAGCGGAGATTAAAAAGACCGCCGTATTTCTGCGCCGTGGAGGCGTTTATAAATATGGCCTTTGCGCTGCCTATATGCAGGTAGCCGTTGGGCTCGGGAGGAAATCTTGTATGGATTTGCCTGTCAAAGCCTTGCCTTATATCATTATCAATAATGTCGTGTATAAAATTTGAAGCGACATTGCTGAGATTTTCATTTACATCAAGTTCAGTATTTTCGTTACTCATAAACAGCACCTCTATAAGATTTAACGCTGAAAATCAGCTTTCAGCGTTCTACGCTATTATAACTTTATTTGTGCGTTTTGACAAGTACGTAAACGTAATTTCCGATTGACATCTTAAATGTTTTTTGGCAAAATTATGCTATGAGTTTATATAAGGAGTAGCTTATGAGAAGTTTTAAAGCGCTGAAAAGCATTGTTTCTATTGTATTTGCAATGATTTTGTCGTTTTCGGTCACGGCGTGCAATGATTATTCGGGCGAGCCGATTGAAGGCGATTTTGAAGAGATTAAGGACACCGATTATTCCATAACCTTCTATTGGGGCCCTGAGTATGATGACTTCACCGAAGAAGAGGTCGTAAGAATGAAGGAGTGTTGCTTTGACGTTGCTACGATATACAACTTTCCGTGGGGCGGACATCAAGTTGCGACCGGAGAAATTAATTACAATCACCTTGCGGAATGTGCGGAGCTTCTTAAAAAACACGGCCTTAATGCTTCCGTAAATGACGGCAGACTTATGCAATGCGTTACAAAGGATGCTACCCGAGAGAAAATAGACAAATACGTAAAGAGAATGGCAAGCTTTTGGAAAGGACACGATAACGTTATTGATTTTTACGTAGCAGACGAGCCTCAGGCTGATATGGCACAGACCTTGAAACTTGCAGTTGAGGTAATGCGCGAGTATTTTCCGAACTGTACCACGTATATAAATCTTCTGCCTAACTATGCGACTCCCGAGCAGCTCGGCGGAAGTCTCGGAGCTATCACGTACGAGGAATACGTTGAGACTATCGTCGGTACGGTAAAGCCGGATTACATTTGTACGGATTATTACGCTTTCCTGAAAACAGGACGCCGTGACGGTTATGCGGAAAATCTTGAGGTGTTAAAGGCGGCAAGTGAAAAATACGACATTGAAACACGTTTTATAGTGCTTGCATCGGAGCATATTGCTTATAAAAATCTTTCCCGTGAGGAGATTGCCTGGCAGTCAAATCTTTCCTTGCTTTACGGAATGAAACAGCTCTCCTGGTATACGTACGCGCATCCCATAGGAGACCCCTCATCTAAAAACGAGCTTGTTGACCAAAGCGGCAATGCAACGCAGCATTATTACGACGTACAGGACGAAAACAAGAGGAACAGGGTTATCGGAAATGCACTTTATGATACGAACGTTGAAAAAGTATTTTACGTCGGCACGGAGGTTCCCGGTCTTAATGAATATAAATCTTACGGAAAACTTAAGAAGATATCCGATGCAAACGATATGCTTATAAGCTTTTATGAAAATGATTACATTTTTATGATGAGTCAATACAGTGAGGGTACAGAGGCAAGTAAGCTTACCGCTGACGTAATTTCCGCACTTCAATGGTGCAATCCCGAAACCAACCGCTGGGAGGGTGTTGCAAGCTGTCCTTACGTTGATGGAGATACGGTTTCTCTTACTGCGGGGCAGGGAGTACTGTTTAGATATTCCAAATAAAATATTTTGAAGTTTTTATAATTTTGAGCCGGCCTTACAATCGTTAGTTCTTTTGGTCTAACTTTTGGAGGTCGGTTCTGCATACAGCCCTTTTTTGTTGACACAGACGGCAAAATTTGGTACAACAGAATAAGGAGGCTGTTATGAAAAATTTTGTGAAATTGATAAAGGCGCTTAAGAAATATTACGTTTTTTTATTTATTGCAATAATTGGTATGCTTGCGGTTGCAGTATCGCAGCTTTGCTCACCTATGATTACGAGAAGGCTTATTGCCATGGTTACGGAGGGACATCCTGAGTTAGCTTCTAAGGCTGTTACGTTAGGTCTTGTTTTGCTTGGACTTTATGCGGTGCAGGCAATAGGACAGTTCCTCAAAAGCTATTTTGCACATTATGCGGCGTGGAGCTTTATCGACGATTTCAGAATAAACATTTACAAGCACATACAGGGGATGTCCATGGGCTTTTTTCACGATAAGCAAACGGGTCAGCTTATGTCACGCATTACCGCTGATACTTCTAATCTGGAGCCTCTTATAGCGCATGCATTGCCTGACCTGCTTGTTAATACGGTTATCTTTGTCGGCAGTGCGGTGATACTGTTCTTTATAAACGCTAAGCTTGCGCTCTTTACGGTAATTACTATTCCTCTGACACTCGTTATGGTCTGGATATATTCTACGAGGGTAAGACCTCTCTTTAAACGCTCACACGAAAAAATGGGTGAGCTGAATGCAGTTTTGCAAGACAAGCTCTCGGGAATGAAGGAGCTTCAGCTTTTTAATAAGCAGGAAGAAGCTTCTGCGGAGGTAAAGGCGACCTCAGGTATGCACAGAGCATCCATTTTAGGAGCGCTCAAGCGTGGTGCAATATTCAATCCTCTGATTCTTTTTACGAATAATATCGGACTTGTTATCGTGATGGTAGCAGGCGGTCATCTTGCATCAAAGGGTGAGATAAATGCGGCTGATATCGTTGCGTTTACAATGTACGTGGCGTATTTCTATCAGCCCATGATGAGCCTTGGACAGATATTTGAGCAGATTCATACGGCACTTACCGCGGCAGACCGCTCATTTGAAATATTAGATGCAGAGTCTCCCGTAAAGGACGGCAATAAAGAACTTTCAAGCGAAAACGTAAAGGGCGAAATTGAATTTAAAAACGTCAGCTTTGCATATAACAACGGTAACAATGTGCTTGAAAACGTATCGGTAAAGCTCGCCCCGGGAAAAACATTGGCACTTGTAGGTCCTACCGGAATAGGAAAGACTACCATGGTAAACCTGTTGGTGCGTTTTTATGATGTTTGCGGCGGTGAAATATTGCTTGACGGCATTAATATAAATGAGCTGACTTTAATGTCACTGCACGACTGTATGAGTATGGTACTTCAAGATGTGTTTCTGTTCCACGGAACTATTGCGGAGAATATCGCTTTTGGCGTGAATAATGCTTCAAGAGAGCAGATAGAGGCTGCGGCAAAGGCTGCCAATGCACATGAATTTATAATGTCCACCGAAGACGGCTACGACACTCTTGTCGGTGAGCGAGGAATGAGGCTTTCGGGCGGACAGAAGCAAAGAATAAGCATTGCAAGGGCAATTTTAAGAAACAGCCCCGTGCTTATACTTGACGAGGCGACTGCCTCTGTTGACACGAAAACGGAACGCCTTATACAAGAGGCGCTTGACCGCCTTAGTAAGGACAGAACTACCATTATTATAGCTCACAGGCTTTCTACCGTCAGAAATGCCGACATAATAGCGGTCATGGGAGAAAACGGAATTGAAGAGCAGGGCACGCACGAGGAGCTCATTGCGCTTGACGGAAAATACGCGGCGCTTTGCAGGGCAGATGAGGAATAAAGCCTTTAGGAGGAAAATTTTTGTATGAAGAATGTAAGTTTTATGGTTTTGGGAGATGCACACTTAGATTCTGATTTTTCGCAGGATTGTAATTTGCGAAGAGCAGAGCAGCGAGTTGCGTTTGATAAAGCCATTGATTTGGTAAAGGAATACGGGCTTGATTATCTTCTCATTCCGGGTGACCTTTTTGATAAGAGATGCCCTGAGCCTGAGACCGTATCTTACGTAAAGAAAAAGTTTTCCGAGATAGAAAAGACTAAAGTAATTATTGCACCCGGCAATCACGACCCCATTACGAGTGATTCTCCTTACAGCGACGGCGCGTGGCCGGCTAACGTGTATATTTTTCCCGTAAAGCGAATATCAATGCTTGAGTTTTGCGATAGGTATCGTTCAAAGCTTGCAGACGGCAAGGCAGATGCTTTTCTCTACAGGAGCAGTGACAGCGATAATGCCAAAAAAGGTGTCAGAATATACGGCGCTGCGTTCGAAGGTCATTTTGCGCGGGAAACTCTTCTTTGTGATGAAAACGGCGCAATACCGAAGCTTTCCGACCAATACGTAAATATTCTTATCATGCACGGCGAGGCTGAAGTGTCTCATTCCCTTTATAATCCGATATCAAAAGACGTTCTGAAGGAGTGCGGCTTTGATTTTTGTGCTTTGGGTCACGTGCATGCATATAAAAAGACAGATGCGTATCTCTACAGCGGAGTTCTTTGTTCACGAGGCTTTGATGAGCAGGGAGATTGCGGTGTTGTCGTAGGAGAGATTACTGAGGACGGAAGAGTTCTTACGGAATTTTTACCGCTTAACGTAAGAAAATACGTGACAGCAGAGATTGATGTTACGGACGAAAACGATTTGTCTGCCGAAGCTCTCAGTGAGATAGTACTTGCACGTACCGAAAACAGCTTCTGTAATAAAATTATACTTACCGGAACTGTTCCTGTTGGTGAAAAAATTGATACGGATGCTCTTCAAATGAAGCTCACGGGTCATTACCCTCAGGTCAAGGTGGCGGATGCGACTTCCGTTGAGGCCGATTGGAGGCTTATTTCCGAGGAAAATTCACTGCGCGGTATCTTTGTGAGGCGTTTACTTGAAAAGCTTCGCGACTCGGAGGATAGCAAATATTCGCGTAAAAACATTGAGGATGCCTTGAAAATAGGTATTAAGGCATTCAGCGGTAAGCTTTGACTTGCGTAAATCGGGAGGAACACTGATGTACATAAAAAGTGTAAAAATTTACGGATTCGGAAAGCACATTAACAGAGAGTTAAATTTTAAGAGCGGTCTTAACGTTATTTACGGAGAGAACGAAGCCGGAAAAACTACTGTTTTTGCTTTTATTCGGGCAATGCTTTACGGGCTTACCGGCAGAGGCAGTGAAAATTACAGAAAAAAATATATGCCGTGGGAGCGTGTTGATTCGCAGGGCAAGGGTGTACGCTTCGGCGGTGAGCTTGTGTTTGAGAGTGAGGGCACCGTATATCATGAGATATGTCTTTGGGGTGCTTCAAAGCGTGAGGACGTGTGTACTCTTAACGAGTTTTACACGGGACGCGCGGTGAAGCTTTTTCCGAACAAGACTGTCGGTGAACAGATATTAAAGCTTTCGGCAGAGGCTTTTGATTCATCTGTGTACATAGGTCAGCTGGGTTCTGTGATAAAGCAGGGCGGAGACAAGGACGGAGTGCTTTTGGCAAGACTTTCTGCTGTATCAGGCTTTGATGACGAAGAAAAAACAGGAACTGCCGTGCGTCGTCTTCTGAAGGAAAAAATGGAGGAGCTTAAGGCTCCCAGAGGCAAAAACGGAGTGCTTGACCAGTTGGTAATAAAGAAGCTCAATATGCAAAATGAGCTTACCCGTCTTTCCGACGTTGATAATAAGGTAGCGGCAGAGAAGCAAAAACTCGATGAACTGCATAAAAAGCGTGATGCTTTGCTGAAAAGTGCTGCAGATTATGAACGCTTGCTGAAAATGTCACGTGCGGGAAAGTTGCTTATTACAAAGGACAAGGTAATGGCTGTATTTTCCTCTGTTGACAGCATTTGCGAGGAGCTTGATGCGTGCAAAATCATTGCAGAGAAAAACCAAAAGAACAGGTCTGTTTCGTTTTGGCGTGTTTTGTCTTGTATACTGATTGCCGTAGGCATTGTTATGATAGCGGCGGGGGCTGTTTTATCGCCCGCACAGGTACCGGTGAAAACGATTTTGTTTGCAGTCGGCGGAATCTTTTTGGTTGCGGCGTTGTGTGTATTGCTCTCAGCAAAGAAGAAAGGCGGCAATACCGACGTTTCGCAGCGTATAGAAGAACTTGAGGAAACCTTAGCGCAAAAGGAAGTTTTGATTCAGAGTTATCTTGACGGAGAAACACTTGAGTCAATGTCCGAAAAGTGGAGAGAGGCAGAACAGATTTTAAAAACCTCGACCGATGATGAACGCAGATACTCCACCTCAAAACCATCTGCGTACTTCGAAGCTTCGCTCGGAGAAATCCGAAAGCAATTGGAGCCGATTCTTGAAAAAATAGGATATATACAGTCCGGTATTGATGGGCTTCGTGCAACTTCGAACGTATCTTTTGCCGAAGCATCCGATGCGCTTTGCGGTATTGATGCAGAAATCGAGAAGCAAAACGAATTGTACAAGGCTTATGAACTTGCGGCAGCGGCTCTTGATGACAGTATGGAGGAAATCAGAACTACACTTTGCCCTAAATTGTGTGATGATACCGAGCGCATAATAGCCCAAATAACCGAAAAGCATATCCATGTTAAAATTGATGACGATTTTACTATTTCCGTGTATGACGACAGTATTCCCCGGAATATAAATTCGTACAGCGGAGCTACGGTGGATCAGGCATATTTTGCCCTGCGTGTTGCAATAGCGGGGACCATTTCTCCGAAGGGAGAGCCCTATCCGATAATGCTTGATGACTCATTTGTGCAGTATGATGATTCAAGAATGCTTAACGGCTTTGATTTCTTAAAGAAGTATGCAAAGAGTGAAGAAAACTCAAATCAGATTATTTTTGCTACGTGTCACGAAAGAGTAAAATCTGCGGCAGAAGGAGTTTCTTGTATCACTGAGCTGTAAAAAATTTCCTTAAATTTTACCATATTTTGTATAAATACCGATTGCTTGGCATATCCTCTAAGTGAAATATTATTTCAGGAGGTAATCATTATGAAAAAAGCAATCGGTATTATTTGTGTTGCGTTGACAGTGTTTTTCGTTATGCCGTGTACAATAGCGCTTTCGGTCAGCGGTTCTGTATCAAATGCTAAGGGAAGCGACGGTTTGGACAAGCTTGTTTTGACGGCAGATCATCAGAGTGTATACGGTCAGCTGGTTACGGATTTTAAAAATTCAGACAGGGATTATCTGCTGAATGACAAAAATCAGGTCAGCTCCGAAGCCGCAAAGGACATGCTGATAAAGGTATATTTTGCAAAAGAGGATGTTACCAAAAGTATGTATCTTGAGGATTATATTGCTGGCGTTGTATTAGGAGAGATGTTGGTTTCGTGCGAAAAAGAGGCGCTTAAGGCGCAAGCTGTTGCGGCAAGGTCGTATACGCTTTATATGATGAAGCACGGCGGAATAGGGATACATGAAAACGGTGCCGCTATTTGTACAGATTACAGGCATTGTCAAGCCTATAAATCTCCTGCCGATATACTTAAATCATATCCTGATGAGCTTGCAATTGAATATCACAAAAAACTCTTTGATGCTGTGAGAGAAACCAAAGGGCAGATACTGACGTATGAGGGAGAAATAGTAAAAGCATATTATTTTGATAACAGCGGAGGATTTACTGAATCCTACAATAATGTCTGGGGGGGTGAAAATCACGGTTATACGCAATCCGTTCCGTGTATCGGTGAGGCAGACAAGGATAATTTCTGTACGCTAAGCTACTTTGAAACAGAGGATTTTTTGAATCGCTTTAAAGAAGCAAGCGGAGAGGTTGAAGCGACTCCCGAAACTGTTTTTTCCACGGTAAAGATACTGTCCAGGACGGACTCTAATCGTATTAATGAAATTTCCGTGGGGGGAGTAACTTTCAAAGGGACTGAAATGCGTTCTATTCTGGGCTTAAAATCCACCAACGTTATTTTCAGGGAGCTTGATGACGGCAGAATACTGACCGTAACGTTCGGCTCGGGACACGGAGTGGGAATGAGTCAATGGGGCGCTGAGTCGATGGCAGAGCGCGGCAGTACGTACGATGAGATATTAAAGTATTATTATACGGGAGTAGAACTGTCTGCATATACTGATTACTTAGAATAATAGTCTACACTTACACGGCCGTTGTCAATTTTGATAACGGCTGTTTTTTCAAGACTCGTAATAGGTATGGCTCCCAGTTTTTCCATCCAGCCACGGACAATGAGTGTTTTCCAAGGTCCTTGCCCGGGCTTTTGCGGATCTGCGGTATTGCTCCAGAGCCAATCAGGTGTAGGCCACAGTGTATAGCGCGGTGCAATTGCCTTGTATACATGTTCTTCTGCTGCATCCTGGCCGTGGTGTGCCATCTGAACCATATCGGCTTTTATTCTTTCTTTTTGTCTGCAAAGAAGCTTGTTTCCGCCCTCAATTGCGAGGTCGCCCAGCATAAGCACTTTAAAGGAGGTTCCGTCGTCGTAGCTTTCCGTAAGCATGATGGGGCAGGATGCGTTGTTGAAAATATTTTCTTTTATTTCGGGGTTTGAAACTCCCATTACTTCTATGAAAAGATTTCCTTCTGTGAATGTTTCACCTAAGGTATACTGTTTTACGTTAAAGGGTGAACCGGCTATCGCTTCATAAAAATTTACAAGTCCGGGATAATACGGATTGTCAATGGGAACGTCGTTTATATCTACCGGACTGTAATAAAATGTGCCTACCGTGATATTTTCAGGGCTTTTTGAAATATCTATAAAAGCATCGTGGTGGTCCGGATGCGGATGTGTCAGAAACCAATAATCTATATGATTGCCGTACATGGCTAAAATTTCACGCAGGAGAGCAACTTCCTCGTTTCTTCCACCGTCAAACACTATAACTTTACCGTTGTCAGCAATGAAAACATAGCCCATCATTTGTCCGATGCCTTGATTTTTTATTTGATATATTAACATAAAGTTTACCATCCTTTGCGTATTTTTTTCATTATACGCCAATAAGATTCTTTACGCAAGTTATATTTATGTGGTATAATTACTTCGTGTTGCAAATAATATTATAGTTTACTATAAAGATTACGATTTGGAGGCTGTTATGAGAGAAAATGTGAAAAAAGTTAC
>JAZPZG010000002.1:0-2514 GCA_045544575.1 Clostridia bacterium | reverse complement strand
GGGCGAATCTTAAAATTCAGGACGGCTGTGACCGCTTTTGCGCGTACTGTATTATTCCGTATGCAAGAGGTCCTCTGCGTTCAATGCCTATAGACGAGGTGTTTTCTCAAGCGAAACGCCTTGTTGAGAACGGTCACAAGGAAATCGTACTTAACGGTATAAATTTGGGTCTTTACGGTGTTGACATCGGTTCCTCGCTTGCAGAAGCCGTTGAAACTGTATCCAAAGCGGGAGCAGAGAGAATAAGACTGGGCTCTTTAGAGGTGGACTTGCTTACCGACAAGCTTCTTTTAAAGCTTTCATCGGTGAAAGGCTTTTGTCCTCACTTTCATGCATCTCTCCAATCGGGCTCGGATACTGTTTTAAAAAGAATGAACAGACGGTATGATAAGCTTCAATACAAAACGATTATAGACAATATTAAAAAATATTTCCCAAATGCCGCAATTACTACCGACATTATAGTAGGTTTTGAGGGTGAGACCGATGCTGAATTTTCAGAAAGTATCGATTTTTGCAAGGAAATAGGGTTTTGCAAAATACACGTTTTTCCGTACTCTGTAAGGGAAGGAACCGAGGCTGCAAAAAGCACAAATCAGATTCCCGAAAGTATAAAAAAACTACGTGCCGCAAAAATGGCTGAGGTCGGCGAAGCTTTAAGTCTCGATTTTCGCAGAAATCAAATAGGAAAGTGCTTCGGTGTCTTGTTTGAAACGTACCGTGACGGTTTTTGGTACGGGCATACGGAGAATTTTCTTTACGTGAGAGTTCAAACCGAGAAGAACTTAAAAAATACCCTTTGTTCCGTTAAAATTGTGAATACAGTCGATGATCCGGAAAGTGAATTGCTTGAGGGCGTACTTGCAAATTGAGCGATATAGTGGTACTATTTAAGCGTGCCGCTTAAGGAAATATTGTGCGGCTGAAAGGTAATGGAGCATAGAGAATGGAAGAGTACAGATTACAAAAATTTCTTGCGGCATCCGGTGTGGCATCAAGGCGTGCGTCGGAAGAAATAATTATGCAGGGAAGAGTTACGGTCAACGGAAAAAAGGTTACCGATCCTGCAGTGAAGGTTACTCAAAAAGATAAGGTTACGGTTGACGGGAAGATTGTACGTCCCGCCAAAACTAAGATTTATATAATGATGAACAAGCCTCTTTCGGTACTGTCTTCTGCAGGAGACGACAGAGGCAGAAAATGTGTCGTTGATTTGGTGGAGCTCCCCGGTGTCAGACTTTTTCCCGTAGGAAGACTTGATTATGATACCTCGGGGCTTATTCTGCTTACAAACGACGGCGATTTTATGCAAAGAATTACACATCCTTCCTTTGAAATATGGAAGACGTATGAGGCTGTAGTAAAGGGGACTCCAAACGAAGCAGCCCTAAAGAAGCTGAGAGAAGGCGTTCCTCTTGACGACGGCATTACACTTCCTGCACATGCAGATGTTATAGGCTACAAAGGGAATAATGCAATTGTTGAAATTACTATTCGCGAGGGCAGAAACCGTCAGGTAAGACGCATGCTTGATGCTGTGAACTATCCTGTAATTTCTCTTAAAAGGACACAATTGGGCGGCCTTGGTGTAGGGGCTCTTAAAAACGGAGAATGGCGCTATCTTAAGCGTGCGGATTTTGAAGCTCTTTTCGGAAGAAGCGAGGCAAAGGAGTACGGTTATGTGTAAGCCCGCAAAGGAAAAGGATATGCTTCTTCATATATGCTGCGGTCCGTGCAGTATGTTTGTAATAGACGATTTACGCGAATATTTTAAAGGTGATAAGGATTTCAGAATTTGGGGTCTTTATGCAAATCCCAATATTCATCCATACGATGAATTTTTGCGCCGTCTTGAAAATGCGGAAAAGGCATGTGAGATTAAAAGAGTTCCTCTCAGTGTAGTTACGGAGTTTAATCAAGGCGCGTGGGAAAATTTCAGCGGGGCGATTGAAGAACGGTGCAAAATGTGTTACCGTGTGAGAATGGAGCTTGCTGCGAGGTTTGCTGCAGAAAACGGGTTTAAGCGTTTTTCGACTACCTTGCTCGTAAGCCCTTACCAAAACCATGAAGCCATCAGGATTGCGGGTGAAGCCGCTGCCGAAAAGTACGGAGTGGAGTTCTTTTTCAGGGATTACAGCAGAGGCTTCAGGGAAGGACAGCGACAGGCAAAGGAAGCGGGCCTTTACAGGCAGAAATATTGCGGATGCATAAGATCGAAAGAATATAAATAGGAGCGAGATATATGAGTGATTTAGAACAATTATCGGAGGCAGAAATAACTTCGGAGGCAGCTGTAGCTGAAGCGAATGCCCGGAGCATAATAAGTCGCTTTTTTTCAGCAAAGCGCGGCGTAAGTACGTCTGAAACCGTTATGTATTACGTGAGGGAATCATTGGCGTGGATTTTGGTTTTCCTTGTCGCATTCTTTGTTGCGATGCTTATAAATATGTACGTTGTACGCTTCAGTAACGTAGTTGGAGATTCCATGCTGCAAACGTATCACGACGGAGACAG
>JAZPZG010000001.1:0-5570 GCA_045544575.1 Clostridia bacterium | reverse complement strand
ACGGAGACAGAGTGGTTTTATCCAAGCTGCCCTATATATTCAGTGAGCCTAAGCGCGGCGACGTAATAGTTTTTGACTCTAAGAAGGAGGAGAGAAACTTTTTTGAGGAGTTTGCAGAATCGTGTAAATTTAATATGGTTACACAGCTTTTTATGTCGGATGCACAAAAGGAAGAGCTTTCTAATAAATATTACATCAAGCGAATAATTGCAATTGAGGGCGATACGATAGAATTTAAGGATAATAAAGTATGGGTGAACGGCGAGGCTCTCAAGGAAGATTACGTAAATCCTGCAATGGAGCCGAATTATACTCTGTGGGAGGGGCGCTCATGGACCTTGGGAAAAGGTGAAATTTTTGTGATGGGCGACAACCGTAATTTCAGTGAAGACAGCAGAAGCGAGCGTGTAGGTGTTGTACCTGTGGGTTGTATATTAGGCAAGGTTGTAAAATAAGAGGAATTTCTAAAAATGTGTGAAAAAAGAAAAATTAAAATAGCTGCGGCAACTGAAAATAAAAATAAGCTGCGTGAATTTAAAGAGATTTTTGAAGAAATGGGTTTTGAAGCGGAGGTTAAGTCAGCCGCGGAGCTCGGAATGAAGGGTTTCCCTCCGGAAGACGCCGATACTTTCAGCGGCAATGCAAAAATTAAGGCAGAAGCATTGTATGAGTTTTTAAAAAACTCAGGAAAGTGTGAGTACGTTGTTTTTGCTGATGATTCGGGAATTGCGGTTGATGCCCTGGGGGGACGCCCCGGAGTTTACTCTGCAAGATATGCAGGTGAAAATGCAAGTGACGACGAGAATCTTGACAAGCTTCTTGAAGAACTCGAAAAGACAGGTGACAAGGAACGTAAGGGTAGCTACGTATGTGTGATTTGTGCCATTACTCCCGAAGGCAAATGTTTTTTTGAGGAGGGTCGTATGGATGGCATTATCATTAAACAGCGCGAAGGCACCGGCGGCTTTGGATATGACCCTGTTTTTTATACTGAGGTATATAATAAGACGGTGGCTAATCTTACTCCGGAACAAAAAAACGCCATAAGCCACAGGGGTGTTGCCATGAGAAATATGTCAATGCGAATATTGAAAGAGTGTGATTGACTATGGGAATGAATATAGTTTTGGTAGAACCTGAGATTCCTCAGAATACGGGCAATATAGTGAGAACCTGCGGAGGTGTCGGTGCAACGCTTCATCTTGTAAGGCCGCTGGGATTCTCTGTTGAGGATCGATATCTTAAACGTGCGGGGCTTGACTATTGGCATCTTGTAGATATCCATTATTACGACAGTATTGATGAAGTTTTTGAGTATCAAAAAGAAAACTTCCCCGAGGCGACTAATTATTTTTGTTCAACAAAAGCTCGTCATTCGCACACTGAGCCTACGTATAAGGACGGAGACTTTTTATTTTTCGGAAAAGAAACCAAGGGGCTTCCCGAAGCTTTAATTTTCTCAAATTATGAGACAAGCATAAGGATTCCTATGAGAGATGACTTCAGGTCGCTTAACCTTGCAAACTCTGTTGCTATTATAGTGTACGAGGCTATGAGGCAGCTCGGGTTTCCCGAAATGACTTAATAAAAACACAGAAAATATCGAAGGAAAGAAGAACCAGGAAAAGAGGCGGCTTACAATGATAAAAAAATATGTAAGTGATTTGAAACAGGAGTTTAAGGGATATAACGGTAAAAAACTATTAAAAGATGCCATGGCGGGAATAACGGTTGCGGCAGTTGCGCTTCCGCTTGCTCTTGCCTTCGGTGTATCAAGCGGTGCAACGGCGGCTTCGGGCTTGCTCACGGCAATTGTCAGTGGCTTTATTATCAGTCTTTTGGGAGGTGCCTTCTATCAGATATCCGGACCTACCGGAGCAATGGCAGCCATACTGATGTCAATCGTAGCACAGTATGGTATGGCAGGCGTGTTCACGGCGACTGTAATGGCAGGTATTCTCCTTGTCATTGCGGGAATTTTTCACTTGGGAAAGCTTACGGCGTTCATTCCTATGCCGGTTATTGCAGGCTTTACCTCAGGTATTGCCGTTATCATTGCGCTTGGTCAGCTTGATAACTTTTTCGGAGTTACCTCGGTGGGTGATTCTGCCGTGGAAAAATTCATCAGTTATTTTACAAAGGGATTTTCGCCTGATATTACTGCGGTGATTATCGGTGCGGCTGTTATTGTGTTTATGGTTGTTTTCCCTAAAAAATGGAATGCGGTTGTCCCTGCATCGCTTGTTGCGATTATCATAGCAACTGCGGTTACAATGATTTTCAAGCTTGACGTTGCTTCCGTAGGAACTATTCCGTCCTCAATTATTTTGGAAGAACGTTTCAATTTCTCTTCTTTGAATTTTTCCGCAATTAAAGGTCTCATATCTCCCGCAATCAGCATTGCGGCATTGGGAATGGTAGAAAGTCTCCTTTGCGGTGCAAGTGCCGGAAGAATGACGGGAAAGCGTCTTGATAATGACCGTGAGCTTGTTGCACAGGGAATAGGAAATATTGTTGCACCCTTGTTCGGAGGAATACCTGCGACTGCTGCAATAGCAAGAACCAGTGTTGCCGTAAAATCAGGTGCTCAAACAAGACTTGCAGGAATGTTCCACTCGGTAATTCTTTTAATATCGATGCTTGCTTTGGGACCTATAATGTCAAAGATTCCTTTGTCCGCTCTTGCAGGTGTTCTTCTTGTGACTGCTTTCCGCATGAACGAATGGCACACAATAAAATATATTTTCTCCCACAAGTTTAAAGGAGCGATAACAAAGTTCCTCGTAACTATGATTGCCACCATAGTGTTTGACTTGACGGTTGCTATTCTGGTAGGCGTTCTCGTAGCCCTCGTGCTTTTGGTTGCAAAGCTGTCTAAGCTCGAAATTAACTACGATATGGTAAGACCCGAAAGAATAAAAGGCTTTGACCATCCTTTGGCTCCCGTATACGGTAATGCTGAGGTCGCTTACGTAACAGGCTCTGTAATTTTTTCAAACACACAGCAAATCGAGGACATGGCGGAACATTTTATCGGAAAATCTGCGGCAATTTTCTCAATGCGCGGTGTTTCTTATATGGATATAAGCGGAGCGCAGGCTTTTTCAGAGCTTGTGGATGAGATTGATAAGTGCGGCATTCCCGTGTTTGTTTGCGGACTTTCCGACAAGGTTATGACAATGATGGAGCGTAGCGGTATCGTAGAGAAGATAGGCCGCGAGCGATTCTATTGGAGCGTTGAGCGAGCGCTTTGCAACGAAAATATTGAAGAATAATATATTGTTATAAAATATAAAACAGGTGTAAACAAAGGGGGCATATCGCAGTGATATGCCCCCGAAATTTTATTTGATTTTATTATTCAATAATTACTTCATGTCCTGTTCTTGCCGATTCGTAAATCGCGTCAAGTATTTTCATGATTGTAACTCCGTCCTCCGCAGGAGACCGGCAAGGAACACCATCAATTATGCAGTCAAGAAAGTGTGTAATTTCATTTTCAAAAAGACCGTTAAAGTTAAGTGCGGTGGGATAGTCAAGCTGTGTATTCGTGAGATATCCGTTAGCCTGTGAGTAGAGCTCCAAATCGGGTGAAAGCTTTGCGCCTCCCTTTGTTCCGAAAAACTCAATATCGCCTTTGTCATGCTTGGTGTTAAGAGAAAAGCTTGCTTCAAGTGATATTACGGAACCGTTGTCAAAGCGAACAAGGGCGGATGCAAAATCTTCTACGTTGAATAAATCTGCGTTCCCTTTATCGGAGCACATATATCCTCCGTTATTTCTGACACCGGGTCGGTCCTTTAGGTGATTAAAGGTAACGCCGTATGCAGAAACGGGCTTGTGATTTCCCATAAGATATCTTGCAAGGTCGATAACGTGAACACCGAGATCTATGAGCGGTCCGCCGCCTGAACGGACAATATCGGAGAACCAGCCGCCGGGACTTCCGTGACGTCTGAGATACGTTGCTTTTGCGTAGTAGATATCGCCGAAATAGTCGTTTTTAACAAAATCCTTCATTACCGTACAGTCATTGCCGTAACGGCGTACAAAGCCTATCATGAGCAATTTTCCGGACTTTTCTGCGGCATCCTTCATTTCTTGTGCCTGTTTAGCATTAAATGCCATAGGCTTTTCGCAGAGCACGTGCTTTCCCGCTTCAAGAGCCGCAATTGTACACTCCGCATGGCTGTTGTTCCACGTGCACACGTCTACGGCATCAAGCTCGGGGAGCTTTACCATGGCGTGAACGTCGGTGAAAACCCGTTCTTCGGGAATATTGTATTTTGCGGCGAGGGTCTTAGCTCTTTCAATATTTATATCACATACGGCATATACTTCGGCTCTTGCGGCTTCTCTGTCATAACCGCAGCAGTGAGCACCGCAAATTCCGCCGTTACCTACGATACCAATTTTTACTCGTTTCATAATTTTGTTCTTCTTCCTTTATTGTGAATACGGTTTTTTTAGAATCATGCATTGATTTCTGCAATTGTGCTGCGCAGAAAATCAGCCGCTGTGGATATGTCCTTAGCCGGGTCTGCACCGACTTCTCTTTCAATTGTGAGGAAGCCGTTGTAGCCTATATCTCCGAGCGCTTTCAGGTAAGCAGGGAAGTCAACGGAGCCTGTTCCGAGCGGTACTTCTGAAAATGCTGCGGGAGCATTAGCCGGAGAAGGCTTTAAACCGTAAATATATTCGGGATCGGTTCTGTTTAGCATTATTCCGTCCTTTGCATGTGTATGTACAATATAATCTTTAAGATTATACACTGCCTGCACCGGATCATCACCCGTAACCATAACAAGGTTTGCGGGGTCGAGGTTTACGCTTACGCCCTTTGAACCTAAGGAGTCAAGAAAACCCTTAAGTACAATAGAGGTTTCAGGTCCTGTTTCTACCGCAAAGCGAACGCCCATATCATCAGCTGCTTTGGCAAGAGCATAACAGCCCTCTTGCATAATAGCATAACGGGGATGATTTTTGTCTGCAGGAACAACACCGATGTGTGTCGTAACAACCCCTGTGCCTAAATCACTTGCAAGTTCAAGTACTTTTTTTGATTTTTCCAAAATAATTTGATTCGTTTCTTTGCTGTAAAGACCTTGTCCGAAATCTCCGCAGAGAGCGGAAATGCAAAGCCCTGAATCTTTTACGTATTTTGCAAACTCCGTGCGCCGTGTTTTGTTCATTTCATCGGGTGAAACGGGTCCGCCTATCGCATAAACCTGAAAACCGTCTGCGCCGATACTGACTGCCTTTGCAATCGCTTCTTTAATAGGCAATCTGAACGAGTCAAGCATTACGCCTATGCTGAATTTGTACATATTTTCCTCCTCGGTTCATTTTTTATGATAATAAACCAAGTATGTGTAAAAATCAAGCCTGTTTTCTCGCCTTTGCACGATTTTATTGCAAAAAATCAACGCTTTAAAAATTTTTTAAAATTAGGGGTTGTATTTTCGTTCTCAACAGTATATAATAAGAAATGTAGTCACTGTGTGACACGGTAATATCGCGGAGTGGAGCAGTTGGTAGCTCGTCGGGCTCATAACCCGAAGGCCGTAGGT